>JAUQXG010000273.1 GCA_030834765.1 Lutispora sp. | reverse complement strand
TTTTGTTACCTTCATCATATATTTGGGTGCTAATCTCAGCAGTTGCATCTGAGCTATCTTGCTTATCACTATTTTCTCCATTGCCTTTAGAAGGCTTATTTTCACAGTCTCCATCCATAGAAGTGGCTTCAAGCTTGTTTCCAAATTTATCTATCTCATCAAGAAACATATATTTAGAAAGACCCTTTGACCAATATTTTAAATAAATCTTATCTACGATATGGAGCATTTCTAAAGTATCTCTTGCTGATAAGCACTTTAAAAGGTCTTTATAAATTTCACGAGCCATTTCCCAATCACAATCAATGACATGGATATTAGAAGTTCCACTGACAAGAAGCCTTATCCCTTTAAATAGCTTTTGAATTTCATTTCCATTAGGAGAAAAAAGTTTATTCATGATTGCTTGTGTGCCTTTAAGCCTAAAATCCTTACAGCCCGGTCTTTCTTTCTCCATTAAAGAATCAACTCGTATATCTTCTCCAATATGGACAAGTGAGAATATTATTTCTTCATCAAACCCTGATTTTATTCTGGATGTGAGGAATGTGCTTAAAAGTTTAACATTGGTAAGCTTTTGATGGGCTCCCTGGTGGGATGCAGAATAAATGGATAGGGCTGCTGCTTCTTCTCTATCAAGACCCAATTCATAAAGCATCAAAGGATCAAAAATTTGAATATCTGTATAATACTTATAGTTTGCATTGCTTGTATTGGGTTTTGATTGATAATCTTCACTTATTGTCCAGACCATATTTTTTATTCGTCTGCTGAGATTCCAATCATCATTCATGGCTGACTCCAAAAACATGATGACTTTTCCAAGAATCTGGTATTCTAGTGTTTATAGTGTCTTGTACGATCTGTTTTTCATATGCATCGAAGCTTTTATTTGTGATACCCATTTTTATAGCAAGATGAGGATTCAAACCTCTTCTTATGGTTTTTAATGCTGCGATGATTCCTCTTAAGTCAACACATTTTGTGGATATTTCAGCGTTTTGTGCTTTTATCTGAAGGTCTGAAAAAATACCTGCAAACTGTTTTAATATTTCTGAATTTGCCCCTGGGAATTCTTTTGAGAGAAGCATTGTAATTTCATCACTGCTCATTTGCTTAACTTCAACCACCATAAATCTAGATACCAATGCTTCATTTAATTCCTTTGTACCTGCATAACCATAATTCATGGTACCGATAAATCTGGAAGCTTCATGAAGGTCTAGCCTTGTATATCCAGGTACATCGATGGCTTTTCTATGATCCAGTATGGAGTGAAGCACAGCGATTGCATCATTTTTCGCCATATTTATCTCATCTAAAACGCCAAATCCTCCATAGGTAGCACATTCATACATTGCACCTGGACGAAATCTTACTTGATTATCTATAAATGTGTCTGTACCGATCAAGGTGCTGCTGTCTGTATTTACATGGAAGGATATATCCCATTGCGGCCTCCCAAAGGCATAACACAAGTTGTTGGCAAGAACATTTTTTCCTGTAGCCTTAGGACCTACCAAAAGAAGATTTTCTCCTTCCAAAAGTGTGGCTATACACATAGACCAAGCATCAGGACCATAATAATAAACAGAGGGTGCTTTTACCCTGGTGGCGATGGCATCGGATACCTTATGTTGATTGCGCCAGTATTGTAAATCTTTTATTAAATCCTTTGAAACTCCTTGCTCTTGTAGGAATTTAAAAAATATATCTATATCTTTTTCTATTTTAATCCACTCCTTAAAAAACCTTTATAGAAATTATACTATATTTATACGAATTCAGACAAAGCTTTAATATTGGAATTATAATATGTGTATGGCATAATAGTTATATACAGTGAATCTCTGATTTAGGACAGGGCTTTGTAGCTACAAAGATATGCTCAGATTAGAAATTCGCGATTCATATTTTTCATAGAGGAGTGATTGAGATGTCAAAGGCATGTTATCCAGAAATAAACCGAGATATGTGTATAGAATGTGGCACTTGTGTAGCCAATTGTAAATTTGGTGTATTTGAAAAGCGGAGAAAGCCAATCATAAAAGATGCCAATGCCTGTAATGATAATTGCAAAATGTGTAAGATGGTGTGTCCAATGGATGCAATAAAATATATAGGTGAATGCAAATAATATTTGTGTAAATAATAATTATAGAAAAATAGCATTTATCTATAATTAAGTTATCAGACAAAATAGATTTGAATTCGTAAATAAAGTAGCTTAATGAATGAAAGGGTGAGGTAGTACAATGAAAAATAAAGGTATATTTATTATACTAGGTATTCTGGCTTTAATAGCCGTATATGTCATCGGATTGCAAAGGAATCTAGTAGGTTTAAATGAGGATGTAAATGCTTCTTGGGGAGATATAGAAGTTCAATATCAAAGAAGAGCAGATCTAATACCTAATCTTGTTGAGACAGTGAAAGCACAAGCAGGTAAAGAACAAGAAATATTTACGCAAATTGCAGAAGCAAGAAGCAAACTTGCTGGAGCTACCACAATTACTGATAAAATCAATGCAAATGAGCAAATGACTTCTGCGTTAGGAAGACTGCTTGCCATTACTGAAAATTATCCCGTTTTAAAACAAAACGAGGGTTTCCAAGACCTAAGAGTGCAGCTAGAAGGTACAGAGAATAGAATCGCAGTAGCTAGAAAATATTATAATGATAAGGTGAATATTTATAATAGGAAAATCAAGCTTTTCCCAACAAATATATTTGCAGGAATGTTAGGCTATGATGCATTCCCATATATAAAGGCTGCTGAAGGCGCAGAAAATGCGCCCCAAGTTCAGTTTTAATGGATCATAGAGTATATATAAATCATAAGGACAATTAGGCAGCCCTAATTGTCCTTGTTCTAATCCTTATATAGAGCAGGGGGGATAGTTTGAAAAAAAGAAAAGTTTTCGCCTGGATTCTATTGGTTTTGTTGGTATTTCATATTTCAAGCTTTTCAGTTCAGGCTGAGAATGAAATAAAAATACCAAACCCCACCAGCGAATTTTATTGCAATGACTTTGCAGCCGTCCTTGACAGCGAAACAGAAAATCAAATAAATAGTCTTGGCAGAGAAATTTTTAAAGCCACTGATGGAGGTCAAATTGTTTTTGTAAGCGTGCCATCTCTTGATGACAATACAATTGAAGACTACGCAAATCAGCTTTTCAATCAATGGAAAATAGGTACGGAAGACAAAGGTGTTCTCTTTATTATCAGTATGAGTGAGCGTAAATCTCGTATTGAAGTTGGATACGGCTATGAAGGTGACCTTACTGACCTGGAGAGCAACAAGCTTCTAAAAAAGTTTTCTGAAGTCAGTGCCAAAGATGGAATGGATGTAGGCGTACTTACAATATATTCAGATATCTATAAGACGATTACAGGAGAAACTGTTGTATTGCCAGAGGAAAACAACAGCGACTATGATCAAAACGAAAGTCAAAGCAGGGGAATGAATCCTATTGTTGTGGTAATCATTGTGTTTTTTATAATAATAGATTTGATATTTAATCGAGGCAGGATGACACGTCTATTATTTTATATTATAGCATCAGGTCGTGGTGGCCGTGGAGGCGGAGGCGGCTTTGGTGGCGGAAGCTCTGGAGGCGGAGGTCGCTCTGGTGGTGGAGGATCTTCAGGAGGCTTTTAGAGACGAGGAAACAGATTATGGTGATTATTGGAATGCTTCTGGATATGAAAGCTCCTTGACAGATAAAAAGCAATAGAGTATAATTTTGACATATATTCGCAAACTAATATTTATAATATAAAGGTAATGATGGGAAGAGTAAGTAAAGCGGAATGTCTTAGAGAGCAGGGTTAACCAAGGATTTCTTTGAAAGTAATTGGTTTTAGGTGAAAACCTGCACAGGAAGTTTTTCTGAACATGGTCCTTGAACCTTGTGGGTGAGGGTTGAGAGCATATCTTGATTTAAGCCTATGACGATGCGCCTTCGTTAACAGGCAGTGGAATAAGGATATTTCTAAGTTCCATTATGAATGAGGTATTTGTATTATGCAAATACGAAAAAGGGTGGTAACACGAGCCATTCGTCCCTAAGTAGGACGGATGGCTTTTTTGTATTCTAAAATAAAAAGGAGGAGCTTATAATGGGAAACAAAAAGACTTATTATATTACGACACCTATATACTATCCAAGTGATAAGTTGCATATAGGACATTCATACACTACTGTTGCGGCAGATGCAGCAGCAAGGTTTAAAAGGCAGCAGGGGTATGATGTAATGTTTTTGACAGGAACAGACGAGCATGGTCAAAAGATACAAAGAAAAGCAGAAGAAAAGGGGATTACTCCCAAGCAGTTTGTTGATGAAGTGGTAGCAGATATCAGAGAACTTTGGAAGCTATTGGATATTTCTAATGACATATTCATCAGGACTACTGACAAACAGCATGAAGAGGTAGTGCAAAAGATATTCAAGAAGCTTTATGATCAAGGAGATATATACAAAAGTGAATATGAAGGCTGGTATTGTACTCCTTGTGAATCCTTTTGGACAGAAAGGCAATTAGTTGATAGAAAGTGCCCGGACTGCGGTCGCGAAGTAGAATTGACGAAGGAAGAAAGCTATTTTTTCAAGCTTTCAAAATATCAAGATAGATTGATTCAATATATAGAAGACAATCCAGATTTTATACAGCCTCAATCAAGACAAAATGAAATGCTGAACAACTTCTTACGACCAGGACTTGACGATTTATGTGTATCCAGAACATCCTTTAAGTGGGGAGTTCCTGTGACCTTTGATGAAAAGCATGTAGTTTATGTTTGGATAGATGCTCTTTCCAACTATATCTCAGCCTTGGGTTATCTTTCAGAGGATGATTCTAATTTTAAGAAATATTGGCCTGCAGATGTGCATTTAGTTGGAAAAGAAATAGTAAGATTTCATACGATTATATGGCCCATTATGCTTATGGCCCTTGATTTGCCTTTGCCAAAACAAGTATTTGGTCATGGCTGGCTAATACTAGAAGGCGGCAAGATGTCAAAGTCAAAGGGAAATGTGGTAGATCCTGTAATATTAGCAGAAAAATATGGAGTAGACCCAATAAGATATTTCCTTCTTAGAGAAGTACCATTTGGATCTGATGGTGTATATTCAGAAGAAGCGCTGGTAAATAGATTGAATGCTGATCTTGCCAATGATCTAGGAAATCTTTTATCAAGAACAGTTACAATGGTAGAAAAGTATTTTGATGGAGTGCTGCCTGTGTCTGAAGATGTACTGGAGCCTGTAGATCAAGATTTAAGAAAACTTGCAGGAGACCTTCCCAAGAAGGCAGAAGATCTGATGGATAAACTTCTTTTTTCAAATGCTTTGGCTGAAATATTTAAGGTAATTGGCAGAGCGAATAAGTATATTGATGAAACAATGCCTTGGGCACTTGCAAAAGATGAAAGCAAAAAAGGCAGACTTGGCACAGTTTTATACAATCTTACAGAAACCTTAAGATATGCAGCCGTGCTATTAACTCCATTTATGCCTAATACACCAGCTAAGATTTTTGCACAGTTAGGTATTGTAGATGAGAAATATACTACCCTTGAAAGTTTAGAAAGCTTCGGAACCCTGCCAGCTGGAATTAAATTAAAAAGAGGAGACATCATATTTCCAAGAGTTGAGTTTGAGAAGGAAGCAGCATTGGAAGAAATAGCTCCTAAAGCAGAAGTGAAAAAAGCGGAGCAGAAAGAAGAATCAAAACCTGAGATTACAATAGACGATTTCGCAAAGATTGATTTTAGAGTAGCAAAGGTTATTTCTTGTGAAAAGGTTGAAAAGGCAGATAAGCTTTTGAAGCTACAACTGGAAGTAGGAGATGAAATAAGACAGGTGGTATCAGGTATCGCAAAAACATATAAGCCAGAGGATTTAGTGGGCAAATATGTAGTGGTTGTGGCAAATTTGAAGCCAGTCAAGCTAAGAGGAATAGAGTCAAAGGGTATGATACTTGCAGCATCCAATGGAGAGCTTTTGTCTATTGTAGCACCAATAGCAGAAATGCCTTCGGGGTCAGAGGTAAGATAGATTTATAGCAATGGAAAAGGATAGGATTAGGGGACGGGTAGAATGAACTGAATCCTATCCTTTTTTTTGTTAAAGATCTAAAATCATGTATGCTATAATAAGCTTAAAGTAAGAGTGTAAGGAATAAAATGGGTGATAAGCTGAAAGCTGAACCCTATAGGAGGTAATATATGAAAAAGGCCAATTCTGGACTTATCGCTTATATTTTAGTATGTATTATTTGGGGCTCTACCTATCTGGCAATAAGAATAGGGGTACAGAGCTTTCCGCCATTTCTTTTTGCTGGTATCAGGTTTTTGATAGCTGGTACCATACTATTGTCCTTTGCCTATTTAAAGAAAATGGAATTTCCGAAAGAAAAGAAAGACTATTGGAAGATTTCTATTGTGGGTCTCTTTTTACTTACTATAGCCAATAGCTTTGTTGTTTTAGCAGAAATGAAAATCAATTCCAGCACAGCAGCATTGTTTATAGCTGTAATACCAATATTTATAGCTATAATAGAACAATTTATTCCTGGAGGCAGTCCGATAAGCTCCCTAGGCTGGATTGGTATGCTGATTGGATTTTCAGGAGTAGGAATATTATCCTTTAGCAGCGGTGGAGAATTTGATACAGATATAATGGGTATCATCCTATTGATTTTTGCCAGTTTGGCATGGGCTATTGGCTCAATATATTCTAAAAGAACAGTATTTACAGGTTCTGTGGTAGCTCAGATTGGTGTTCAGATGGTTTCAGCAGGATTGGTGCAGACTCTGGCGGGAATCATATTGGGTGAATCTTCAAGAATGAACTATAGTCCTCAAGGTATTGGAGCCTTAATATACCTCATCCTAATAGGTTCTTTGGTTGGCTACACATCCTATATATATCTGATAAGTGTATGGCCTGTTTCCAAGGCTGGTACATATGCCTATGTAAATCCAGTGGTAGCGATGTTTCTAGGCTGGCTTTTTTTAAGTGAACCCATAACAATAAAGATGATGATATCGGCCATTTTAATATTAATGGGAGTAATCATAGTCCAAAGGTCAAAGGTAATTGAGAAAGTATAGAATGTCAATTACATAATTTTAAAAATAAGAAGCAATATAAAATGCAAAGTCAATTACTATACCTAAAGGAGATAAACAAAATTATGATTACTAAATCTATAGGACTTCCTACCATGAACAAAGAAGATAGTGAAAAAAGAGCGTTCTTACCAAGCTTTGTAAAAATGCTGGATAAATACGATGTAGATATTTATATTGATGAAGACTATGGCAATAAAATGGGTTATAAATCCGATGATTATATTGCACAAAACGGTAGGGTAAAGGTCGCATCACATGATGAGGTATATAAGCAGGATTTAGTTCTTGTTCTAAAGGCGCCAGACCTTGATGAATTCGATAAAATGAATGAAAACTCTATATTGCTGTCGATGCTTCATTATGAATCAAGACCTCTGCTAAGAGAAAGAATTCTTCAAAATAAAATTATGGCATTTTCTTTGGATGCTATCATGGATGACTCAAGTCAAAGAATGGTTGTTACATATGAGCAAACAGCATGGGGAGGCGTATGTACGGCTATAGATGAGATGGAGAAAAGGAGAAGTGATTTTTATTCTTCCAAAAGAGCTCCATATCATGTTGTAATATATGGAGCTGGAAACATAGGAATCCATGCAGGAAAAGCTTGCTTTAAATATTTAGGTGAAAAAATAAGCGGACATTCAGATGCTGTGAATATTCCAGGTTTGACTGTAGCCTATATTGGAAGCAATTCAATAAAATCCAAAGATGACATTAGAAGAATGTTTCCATCCACGGACCTATTAATTGATGCAACCAAAAGAGCAGATTTTACAAAATATATTATTACCAACGATCTCATAGGGTGCTTAAAGGAAGAAGCTATTATTTTGGATTTGACGGCTGATCCTTATTGTGAAAATGTGGATCCTATACAGGTCAAAGCTTTTGAAGGCATTCCTTATGGGACTTTGGATAAGTATATCTTTGAAACTAATGCAGAGGAATATAAAGATATTCCTAAAGCAGTAAAAACTGAATTTAGAAGAGTTACAGTTTCATGCAATAGCTGGCCTGGGGTTGTTCCCAAAAGATCTATGAAGGTATATGAGCAACAATTGGAACCCTTTCTTAATGTTTTGATTAAAAAAGGTTGTGATATTTCTATGAATAGTGAAAATTTATATGAAAGAGCATTATATAGAGCTACTTTAGAACACTTTGATAACAAAAATAATATTTAATCAAGAAATGATAAGGAACAAATCAGAAATGAGACCACTGAAAGCATGCTTTTTTCAGTGGCCTCATTTCACAGCTTTTCTTGTTTCTATGTTTCCTTAATTCATTTCTATATTTACATCAACATTGAAATTAGGCATCAAGAACTCATCCGGTGAATCTAATGAAATATGTATAGGCACTATTGTTTCACCATTCTTTACTAAAGCCTTGTTAGATATGAAAACAACTTTGCCTTTGTATTCTTTTGATTTATCTGCTGTTGGAATGATTGTAGCTACAGCATTCAATTTTATATCTTTTATAAACTCTTCAGATACTTCTGCTTCCACATATAAGGTATCAAGATCCATAATGCTTAGCATCTTTTTAGTGGAATCTATCAGATCTCCAGCTGTATAGCCTATATCATATACGATACCATTATGTACTGTGGATATGATATGATTGCCACTGATATAAGGCTTATTAAGCTTTGAGTTCATTAATGAAATTTCATTTCTTATAGCTGCATATTTCTCATTTTGTATATTTATCCGACTTGTCTCCTTTTGTCTGCTTTCCTTTAAAGATTCTATTGAAAAACTTACATCATCTACTTCTTTTTTCTTCATATCAAGATTTTTTTGAGTTTGTGCTAAATCATACTGAGATATCGCATCTTGTTTATATAAAAGCTCTTGGTCTTTATATTCTTTTAAAGCTACTTCATAAAGTCCTTGTGCCGTTTTTAAATCATTTTCTAATTTCCTCATAGAAGGGTCATTTTCGTGATCTATAAAGACATTATTTTTTGCTTGTTCTATTTCTAAATTCGCTATATTTAAATCTTTTTGTTTACTGGAAATTTCAGTTTTATAGTCCTTCGCATTTAATGTAACAAGAACATCTGAAGTTTTGATTTTTTGACCATCTACAACATGGACTTTTTCAACGAAAGCCGGAAAGTCTATATTGATGTTTATTTTTTCTTTTACCTGCAATGTGCCAAAGGCTTCAACAACAGTTTTCTTTTGTACCACAGGAGCTGGGTTCGCTACAGGCGCAGCAGACTTAGAACAGCCTGTAGATAATATTGCCATGACTATTAGCCATATAATTAATACCTTTTTCATATTAAGACACTCTCCCATCTTTTACGTGAATTGTTCTTCTACTATAGGCAGCAGACTCAGCTGAGTGCGTTACCTGTACGATTGTTTTTCCTTTTTCTTGGTTGATCCTTTGAAAAAGTTCCATGATCTCTGTACCGGATTTGCTGTCAAGATTTCCTATAGGCTCATCGGCAAGTATGATATCAGGTTGATTTATCAATGCTCTTGCTATAGCTACCCTTTGCTGCTGTCCTCCTGATAGCTCTCTGGGGGTATGTCGTCTGCGATCTGATAGTCCAACTATTTCTAGTATTTCATCTAATTCTTTTTTATAGTTTTTTATTTTCTTGCCATCAAGAAGGATTGGGAGCATAATGTTTTCTTCCACATCAAGGTTGGGTATCAAGTTATAGAACTGAAATACAAAACCAATATTTCTTCTGCGCATAATGCTTTGGGCTTTATCATTCATAGTGGCAAGCTCTTTGCCTGCGATTTTGATGCTTCCTGAGGTTGGCTTATCAAGACCGCCCATGAGATATAAAAGTGTGCTCTTGCCTGAACCAGAAGGACCCATGATGGATACAAATTCACCTTCGTGTATAGTCACATTTATTTCTTTTAAAACCTCTATATCAATATTTCCAAGCTTATAAGTTTTATATAAGTCTAAGGCTTCTATTATAGGAATCATGCATATCCCCCTTATTCATATTTTATTGCATCAATTATGTTCATTTTTGAGGACTTCAGTGCAGGGCTGATTGCTGCCACCAGAGTTACCGCTGCTCCGCTAAGTACAGATAGGAGTATTAATTTCACATCATAATGTATAGGTATATCCATATCCAATGCTCTCATCATAAAAGGAATCATATGAAGAAGAACCAAGCCTGATACAGTGCCTACAAACCCTCCTATAAGTCCACCGGTCATTGCTTCTATAAAAATCATTTTTATAGTCTGGAATTTGCTCATTCCCACTGATTTCATCATTGCAAGACCTCGTTTTCTTTCAATAAAGCTTATGGCAAAGTTGTTTAATACGCCAAATATACCGATTATCATTGTAAAATAAGAAAATAGATTGAATATCTTAAACAGATTGGCGTTGCTTTCCATATTGAGCGTTTCCATTTCCTCCATAGTCATTAAATTCACATTTCTATTGCCAAACTTGTCCTTTATATTTTCTAAAACCTCTTCTGGAGGTTTATAGGTTTTGACAAGTATTTCATTGAAGCTTTTTACTTCCATATCACTTTTTAAATATCTATCTGATATTAAAGCCACCTGCCCATTATAATAAAGGGTGTTCATAAAGCCTATGACTTTATAAGGTCTATCACCTTTTTTTGTTTTTAATGTAATAGAATCATCTTTTTTTAGGTTGAATTTATAGGCAAGAGCATTTGTGATGATGATATTTCTATTATCATCAAGTTCTTTGAACAGCCCTTCTTGATTGCCTTCCACATTGAAGTCAAAGAAGCTGCCAAATTTTAACCTATCAACACCCATAATCATTTGAATTTGATCATCTTTGCCTGAAACCTCAGTGCCCCAAGAAGCTTTATTGCCATAAACTTGATTTACTCCATCCACTCTTTCAACGGCTCTGATAGTGCTTTTGTCACCGTCACCAATGCTAAGCTCTATATCATAATTCATATCTCTGTATGCATTGCCTACTTCTTTGATAACGCTTACGCTCATGGTATTTATGATAAGAATTGCAGATATGCCCATAGACAGCAGGCTTATGTTATTGAGAACACTTTTGTTTTCCCTCAGGTTTTTCGCTGCAAGGACACCTTCATTGCCGAAGATAACCATATATAGCTTTTCAAAGACTTTAACAAAAACATTCATAGCGGCTGGTACAATAAATTCTATAGAGTTAGAAGCAGCAAGGCAGCTAACCATCGTAACTGCAATGGCCAAATTTCTGGGTGCAACGGCAGGCAATATATAAGCAATAATCAAAAGCAGAAGGCCTACAATTGGTTTCCACGGCTGTTTTTTCCTTGTGCTTTCAACAGTGTTTAAAACGATATCCTTTACTGAAATTTTAGATACCTTGATGATTGGCATAAGAGAGCTAAATATTGCTAGTAATATGGCAAGAATGAAGGCAGCAATCAGATTGAAAGGGGAGTAGCTCAAATCAATTTTAAAACCTGCTGCTTTATCTGCTTGGGTTAAAAGCGTACTAGCCATTATATAGAGGATGCCTATCCCTGTTCCACAGCCTATAAGCCCTCCGAGAATTCCATACATTAGGCTTTGTGCCATTAATACAAAATCTGTCATCTTCTTGGTAGCGCCCAGACTTCTAAAGGTTCCGATGACTGGCAGCATCTCTGCGGTAATCACTCTAAATGAGGTGTAAATAATAAAAGTGCTTATGGCGAGAACCAGAAGAAGCATCATCATAAAAGGTGTAGTAAATTGGCTGGTGCCTCTTTTTATGTCTTGAAGGGGTATGACTTCTTTTACAGTATATCTGTTATAAAGCTTTGAAATTTCATCTATATAGTACGAAGTTTTGCTTAAATCCGTAGGTTTGGTGTATAAAACTGAATAAGAGCCTTTCATATTAAATGCTCCAGCCAAGAATTCCACCGGTACAACTGCCATATTTGATTTTCCATCACTCATAAAGGAGCCAATGGGATTCGCTATAGCCCAAAGCTTTAGTTTATACTTTGATGAACCTATCATAAGATCTATGGAGTCATTTAATTTAAAGCCATATTTATCACAAGTGGTTTTGCTGAGGACAATTTTCTTTCCACTAAAATCCTTCATATCATTTTGCTCTATGAGATAAGAAGGATTCATTTTTTGAAGCTCCTCCCAGTCATAGCCTTGCAAGTCAATGTTTACTTCTTCATTTTTATCTGTTTCATATATTCCATTGGCGCTAATAAGACCTACTACATAATCAAGATGATCTTTATATTGATCAAGGGATTTTGATTTGATAGAGGAAGAAGGTGACTTTTCATTTGCATACATGATGATCTCAGCTGAGCCAGACAAACTTTTAATGCGGTTTAATATTATTTTTTCCATGGTGCCTGACATGCAAGTGGATGCAAAGAAAAGAGCAGCGCTCATGGTTATAGAAAATACGATTAGAAAAGTACGAAATTTCTTTTCTAAAACATTTTTTAGTGCAAATTTAAATATGATTCCCAAATTTTCACCTCCACAGCTATAATTAATATATTATGGGATAAACTGTATACAAAATACTATACGAAAATATGGCTTATATGTCTTATTAATAAATAAAAAATATTATGTTATAATAAATCAAATACATAACAATATAAATGAAGGCAGGTAAAGTTTGAAAAAGGCTTTCGCCTTTATGAATTTGATTTTTATGCTAAAGCGTTATATATAACGCTAAGCTGCAAGGAAGGGGTAATAAAATGCTTTTTGATACACATGCACATTTAGATGATGAAAGATTTGATTATGATAGAGAACAAACAATAGAAGAATGCAAAGCCAGTGGGGTTTCTTTGATATTAAATTCTGCGAGTAATATTGCTTCCTCATTGAAAGCTATAGGTCTTGCTAAAAAGTATGATTTTATATACGCATCAGTGGGAGTGCATCCACATGACGTGAAGGATATGGACGATGATACAATTGAGATCCTAAGAGAATTATCTGCAAATCCTAAAGTAAGAGCAATAGGTGAAATTGGGCTTGACTACCATTATGATTATTCACCAAGAGATGTGCAAAGAAAAAGATTTGCAGATCAAATACAGCTAGCAAAAGACTTAAAATTACCGATTATAGTCCATGACAGGGAAGCCCACGAGGACACCATGACAATACTAAAAAAATCAAATGCGAAGGAATGTGGAGGCATACTCCACAGCTTTTCTGGAAGTACAGAGATGGCTAGAGAATGTCTAAAACTTGGATTTTATTTATCTATTAGCGGACCAATAACTTTTAAAAATAATAGAAAAACCATAGAGGCAGTAAAAGAAATTCCACTAGATATGCTGCTCATTGAGACAGACAGCCCATATTTAACGCCAGAGCCTTTTAGAGGAAAGCGGAATTATCCAGGCTATGTAAGACATGTAGCAGAAAAAATAGCAGAGATAAAAGAAATAAGCTTTGAAGAAGTAGCATCAAAGACTATGGAAAATGGAAAAAGAGTATTCGGAATCAAGTAGGGATGAATAGATTCCTTGTCTATCGCTATATAATTATATAAATAGTATAAAGGAATTTCTTTATTATAGAAGATTAAAAATAAGAAGGATGTGTTTTTATGATGAATCTTTACAGTGCAATATTCAAAAGAAAATCAGTTCGTAAATATAATATGGAGCTATTGCCCAGCGATACACTAGCTGAAATAAAAGAATTTGTGAATCATGTAGAACCTCTGGAAGAAGGAATAAAAGTGGAGTTTTCTTATCTTTCCGCTGCTGATGTTAAAAATCTTATGCCCATTAAAGCGCCTCACTATCTTTGCATTTATTCAGAGAAAGCGGGGAATTATCTAATGAATGCCGGTTTTATGTTACAGCAGGTTGATCTTTATCTTTCATCCAAAGGGCTAGGCAGTTGTTGGTTAGGGATGGCGAAACCATCAAAGGAAGTGCCTGTACAATTAAAGGGCATGGAGTTTGTTATTATGTTGGCATTTGGCAATAGTCTAGAGCCTGTACATAGGTCTGACTTATCACAATTCAAACGAAAAGACTTAGGGGAAGTAGGAACGGCAAAGGGTGTAGATGATATACTAAATGCAGTCCGAATTGCTCCCTCTGCAAGCAATAGCCAACCATGGTTTATTACTGGTGATGCAGAAGAATTGCAAGTATATAGAGAAAAATTGGGAATAATAAAAGCTGCTTTATACGATAAGATGAACAAAATAGACATGGGGATTGCATTATGTCATATTTTTATGACAGCAAAAGTTTTAGGCAAAGATGCAACACTTCTATATAATGAAAATACAGCACTGGAAGGTTTTCAATATATGACAAGCGTGAGACTTTAAAGCAGGAAAAAGGAGAAATAAAAATGTTCAAGTTAGAGAAGAAAAATTATTTGTTCTTGGGAGCAATAATAGGTATTTTGTCCTTTGTGTTGCTTTTTATAGGAGTCAAATTTGTTTTAGGTAACGAAGTCAATTTCAATAATATGATTGCGTATTTAATTTTTTCGCTTCTGGCTGGTGGGTTAGCTTCGTTACTGGTGTTTTTTAGATTAAAGATTGCATTTTTGATATATAATATTGGCTTGCTTATAGGATATTTTGAAATGTATCGTGCATTTTTAAATGGTATGGGCGGTTGGGGAGACTTGGTCGGAGTTTTATCGCTATTTATATGGGCTGCCATAGGATTAGGAATCGGCTTGGTAATACAATTAGGGCTTTATTTGTATAAGCGGTTTAAGAAGTGATAAAAACAGCTATCCAGAGCTGCGAAAGCATGATTGATAGGATATAATGAATAATAAACTGATAATGGAGTAATGGGTATGAAAGAAGTTACAGCAGCTATAATTAAAAAACAGGACAAATTTTTAATATGTCAGCGAAGCAAGGATGATGAGCTGCCTATGTTATGGGAGTTTCCAGGTGGCAAACTGGAAGAAGGCGAAACACTGGAACAATGCATCATGAGGGAAATCATGGAGGAATTATCTATTGAAATAAAGGTGATTGATATATATGACAAAACAATATATCAATTTAATGAGAATAATATCTATTTTACATTTTTTAATGTACAAATTGTATCTGGAAATATTATTTTAAATGTACATAATGATGCAAAATGGGTATCCGCTGAAGAAATACAGAACTATCAATTTATGCCGCCTGATATTGAGATTGCACAAAGGTTAGGCAATGGATTTTATTCTTAAAAAGAGATTTTTATAAAAAGATACCACGTAGCAATATTTATAAATATTGCTACGTGGTATCTTTTTATAGGCAGAGTTAAGAATCTGTATCATGCCTCATCAAAATTAAATGGTATAAAACTTTGATATATGAGTAAACTAATAAAAGATTGTGGAAATTTACATGAAAAACAATCCAATAAGCACAAAGTTTGACAATAGAACTAAAGAAGGATAAAATATTATTCACTACTAGCAAAAGGAGGTTGAAGCATGAAAATAAACCTGGAAAAACTCCTAAGCATGCTTGTTAGAACCCAAGAACAGGGTTATGTATTCAAAGATGGCAAGATGCATAGGAAGACAAAGAGGTTGTTTTCTGTGGAACTTATTACCGCTGTCGTAGTTTGTCTGGCCGTACTATCGGCATTCGTTTACTCTGGAATTAGGAAAGACATAATAATTGAAGATATAGCAGGTTCCAAATCTATCACTACATTGAAAGGCAATGTAGAAGAAGTTCTGAAGGAAAATAACATAATAGTTAGAAGTACGGACAGAATCAACGTAAACTTAGATCAGAGATTAACAGACGGACTCAAAATAGTAATCACAAGAGCAAATAATATCACGGTAACAGCAGATGGTAAAAAGTTAAACATGGTATCAGTAGCAACGACGGTGAAGGATGCTTTGGCAGAAGCCAAGATAGAAATTGGTGAAAAGGATAAAGTTTCACCAGCCTTAGATGCAAAGATAAAAGGCAATACTGATATTGGAGTTACAAGGGTAACTGAAAAAATAGTAAATAAGGTTGAAAATCTGTCATTCCAAAATAGCTCCGTTAGAACGGATAAGCTTGATGTAGGAATGAAAAAGGTTATCAAGCAAGGTAAGGATGGTAAAAAAGAAGTTTCAATAAAAATTACATATGAAGATGGAGTGCAGATCGCTTCAGACGTGATAAGCGAAAAGATAATACAACAACCTGTTGATGGCTTGATAGAAGAAGGCACTAAATCAGTACTTATCACTTCAAGAGGTGAAATCAAGAGGTTTAAGAAATCCACAATCATGACCTCTACAGCTTATGATTTAAGCTTTAAGAGCTGCGGTAAGCTCCCTAGCCATCCATATTACGGAATAACACGCTCTGGTTTGCGGGCGAAGGAAGGCATAGTAGCTGTCGATCCGAAGGTTATTCCTTTAGGTACTTGGCTTTATCTCGAAGGCTATGGAGAGGCTTTAGCAGCAGATACTGGTGGGGCCATAAAGGGCAATAAAATTGATCTTTTCTTTGACTCAGAAGAAAAAGTGAATAAGTATGGAAAGAAAGCAGTAAAAGTATATATACTTGACAAACCAAGATACAAATTCTAACATAGAATCCACAGGAGATTTCTCTTGTGGATTCTTTTGATGTGCGGAGGGAAAAATGATAAAGGAAACCATAGTTGTTGAAGGAAAAAGCGATATGATAGCTGTCAGAAAGGCAATTGATGCGGATATAATCATCACAGGAGGTATGGGGTTTTCAAAATCAACCATAGAGC
>JAUQXG010000272.1 GCA_030834765.1 Lutispora sp. | reverse complement strand
TGGATATTACTTCAGGAGGGTATAGGTTGAAAAGTCTGCGCCTTTTCAATTTGATTTTGATGCGGCAAAGCTGCAAGGAAGGGGTTATCCCATGTTTAAAAGCATCCAATGGAAGCTAGTAATTATATATGTTTTGTTGGTGTGGCTTGCCATGTCAATTATCGGCGTTTATATCAGTGAAGCTGAAAAGAAACATCAAATAAATAGTATGACAAAAATGCTGACCCTTAAAGCAGATAGCTTATCAGATATTATTCGTGACAAGATGGCAGGAGCCCCCAATATACAGGAGCAGGTAGAGCTTTGGCTAATAAGCCAAAGAGAACAAATAAAAACCGTACTGGTTTTAAACAGCAATGGGAAACCTGTAGGCAGCGGGGGAGATCTGGTTAGCTATCCTATATACGACGAGGTTATAGCTAGGGCGTTGTCTGGACAAAGAGAAATAAGCTCCGATGATGCAGGGGACTATAAGAGAAATTATAAAAGCATTGCGATTCCTATCATATCCTCAAGCAATGAGCTTCAAGGTGCTATATATATGATAGCTGACATGAGCGAGGTAAATGAATCCTTAGAAAATATTAAAAGTATCCTTACCACCGCTACAATATGGGCTCTTTGTGTTACAGTACTTTTAGGAATACTCCTTGCAAAGACGATTACAGGACCAATAAAGGAAGTTACGACAAAGGCTGAGAAGCTAGCTGAAGGGGACTTTAGCCAGGTAATTCCTGTGAAGTCCGACGATGAAATAGGCCAGCTTACAGAGATGTTTAACTTTCTGACAGTAAGGCTGAAGGATACTTTAGATGAAATGTATAGCGAAAAGAATAAAGTAGAAACTATTTTGACCCACATGACAGATGGTGTGATAGCTGTCAATGCAAGCGGTACTGTATTACATGCAAATCCTGCTGCATTTAAGCTTTTGAATATAGACAAGGGTGAAATCGAAGATAAGAGATTTGATGATATCATCAATAGCCTTAAACTAGAGCTTAGTACAAAAGACTTATTTGAAGGTATCGAATTGAACAATAGTCTTATTTCTGTAGGAAAAAATATCATAAAATTTAATATGGTTTCCTTTAACAATGAAAAAAATGAAGCGGCAGGTGCGATACTTGTACTTCAGGATGTAACAGAGCAAGAAAGACTGGATAGGATGAGAAAAGAATTCGTCGCCAATGTATCACATGAGCTAAGGACTCCGCTAACAACAATAAAGAGCTATACGGAGACCTTGTTGGATGGTGCCATAGAGTCTAAAGAGGTAGCAGTCAAATTCTTAAAAGTAATAGATAGCGAATCAGATAGAATGACCAGATTGGTGAAAGATCTTCTTCAGCTTTCTAGGCTTGAATATGATAAAACGCAATGGAATATGAGAATAATTAATATATATGATATCCTAGAGGACTGTGTTTATAAAATGAACATGTCTGCAAAACAAAAGAACCAAACTCTTTCTTTTGAAGGGGAG
Source organism: Lutispora sp. (assembly GCA_030834765.1). Classification (GTDB taxonomy): domain Bacteria; phylum Bacillota; class Clostridia; order Lutisporales; family Lutisporaceae; genus JAUQXG01. The sequence continues at coordinate 6,138 of JAUQXG010000272.1, read as the reverse complement.
CATGACATCATTGAAATTGAAGGCGATAAGGATAGAATGGAGCAGGTAATCATAAATATAATAAGCAATGCAATAAAATATACCCCAGAAAAGGGTGTTATAAAAGTCTCTTTGGAACGCCAAATGGAGTATGTAATAATCAAGGTAGCAGACAATGGAATCGGAATACCTAAGGAAGATTTGCCAAGACTGTTTGAAAGGTTTTATAGAGTGGATAAAGCTAGGTCACGTATGATGGGTGGAACTGGCCTTGGACTTTCTATTGCAAAGCAAATCGTAGAAGCACATAATGGCAAGATAGAAATCAATAGTGAATATGGCAAGGGGACAGAAGTGACAATTTCAATAAAATATGCATAAAGTGATAACACAAACACAAAAGTAATATAACATTAAATTTTTTGTAACAGTATTGTAATAATAGTATAGTAGAATATGAAGTAGGATAAACTTTTTATAAGTGGAAACATGAAATAAAAGTATTTTACATATTATTTAGATAAGGGATTCTTGGGAGGAATTACTATGTTCAAAAAATTTATTATGTCTAGAACCTCACGCACAGTTGTGCTTGTATTGGCATTTACATTAGTGCTTGGTTCAGCTTCCGTTGTGTATGGAGATTCATACAGCAAAGGGAGACAAACCATAACGAAGAAGGATGGTTTCCAAATCATAAGCATAGATAGCACGAAGACCTTTCAAAAAGAACGGTCAATATATATTAAAGGTGAACAAGGAACCGTTGTAAACTTATTGTTATATTGGCTGAAGCCTGCCCAAGATAAATCCATTGTATCATTGGACAACAAAGAGGCTTTGATTTCAAATGAACCTGTAGAGCAAGAAGAATGGATTAAATACGACTCAAAAGTCTTGACTATTGAAGAAGCAGGCTTCTCTGCTGAAACGGTTACATTGAAGATAGGGCAAAATAAACTAATATTTAATGTAAAAAGTAAAGAAGGCAAAAAGGAAAAAAAGGAAGTTTATATTGAGGTCACAGATGAGAAAGAACTTACGGATGCGATATCAAATGTTATACTTGGAAATATAGAAAAAAAGGTTTCACAATAAATAAACTGTAATAAATTTAAAGGATATGTTGGCGAACAAGCTAAGCTACAATTCAATTTAATTGTATAGTTTGTTCGCCATATTTGTTATATAATATAAGAAAAAAATACATTTGAGGATGATTGGCTTGATGCGAGAAAAAATAAAAACATCTATACTTTCAATATTAGTAATAATAAGCATAATATTGACTACCCAGATATGGTTTAATGTTTCCATAGAGGGTATTTTTATTATGCCTAAAAAAAGCCAAACTCCTTCAGATGTTTTTATAACTGAATATGATAAAATAAATTTATTAAAACCAAATAGAATTGTTGTGAACCTAGGAGAAACGGGGATGCACACCATACTTTTCAATAAGGTCGAAGGCAATACCGATAATGCTTTCGGTGATGCTTCGGTATATGAAAGAATTTTAGATGAAACTGAAAGCGTATTAAAGAAATATATGAATAGAGATGCAGTCGAGACCATAGAGAAACATACTATGAAGAAGCTAGATACTTTAAGAAATGAAAGAAATATTGAGCTAATATTTGAAAATCATTTGGATTCTGAGATCGTGTCATCTATATTAGATATACCTCAAGAGATGTTTCAGGATATAAAGCTAATAGATTCAGTCATTATTTCTTCTGTAGATAATAAGCTTTATATAAATGATATAGAGAACAATTCAATATATGAATATGAGTTTAAGAAATTTGAAACAGCATTTCCCCGTATTATAAATCTGACAGAGAACCTGCAAAATCCTTATGGGGTATTCCTAAATGAAGCCTATCCGGAATTATATAGTCCTAAGGTAGTGATACCTATTAGCATGAATTCTTACAAGATGCCTATTTTATCTGCAAAGAAAGAAACAGATACCCAAGATACTGCTGGAAGCATAGAGCATATCGTTAGCAAGTTCTTTGACTTTAACACAGTTAGAAGCATAACAGATAAAAATGGAACTACCATATATACAGATGGGCAGGGTAAGTCTGTTAGAATTGAAAAGTCAGGTGTCATAGAATATATCAAATATGATACAGAGGTCAATGCTGGAAGAATTATAAGCAAATCACAGGCAGTAAAAATAGGCACGGATTTTATTAACCAACACCTAGGCTTTCCTGAGGGGACCTATATTGCCTCTATACAAGAAAGCTTTCAAAACGGCAAGCATATAGGGTACAATATAGGCTTTAAGTATAGCTTTTTGAAAACTCCCATCATATTAAATTCAGATATGGAGAATAACCCTATTGAAATAAAGATTGTAGGGGATGAAGTGAAAAGCTATAAAAGGTTCGTGAGAATCTTAGAGAGCACACAGGATTTAAAAGAAATAAAAAGCCCTACAGAAGTATTAAACACATTGTTTAGAAATATTAACACCCAAATTGGCATAGAAAAAACAACTGTACAAAATATATATTTGGGGTATTATGAATTTGAAGATGATGAAAATAAGCTGATGATGATGCCTGTCTGGATAGTGGAAGTAGAACAGGAGAGACAAAATCAAAGCACAAAGAGCCAATATATAATCAATGCTGAGACAAACGATATATTGAAATATTAGAGATGAGGTGAGGCTATGGATTGGTCTAAAGCAAAGACGATATTAATAATTATGTTCTTAATAGCCGATATTTTTCTTGGATATCAATATATAAATCAGAATCAGCAGTCATCTCCAACAATAACCCAAGAAAGCATAAATGAAACAGTGGATTATCTAAAAAAACAGAATATTTTTATCCAAGGCCCTATACCAAATAAAGCAATACAAATGCCCAATATAAAGGTTAAGTATAAAAGCTTTCATCAAGAAGAGATAATGAATACATTTTTTGCTAATAATGATAAAGCGCCAAATGTAATTTCAGATAAAGAGAATCTCATCATAGAAGATGATAAAATACAGATACAGATAAAAAAAGAAAAGGAACTCTATTATTTGAACAAAACGATCCATATGCAACAAGGTGAAATAGACGAAGCAGCATGCAAGAAACTAGCAGAAAATTTCCTCAGTAAAGTAGGAATATATGGCGCTGCTACTGAGGTTGTCAAGAATAATATAGCCGACGGATATATCGTGATGTCCGGTGTTCAAAGATATAAAGGCCTATTTGTTGACGGAACACAAATTGAAATGATGGTGAATGAAGAAGGCGTATATAAAGCAACATTGCTTTGGTTCGGAGATATTAAGCCTAACGAATCAAAAACAAAGCCGGTTATTTCAGCATTAAAAGCTTTGGAAATGGCTAGCAAGGTTCTTACCGATAAATATGATAATGTAAATATTTTTGAGATTAAGCAAGGATATTATTTTGGTACTAATGAGTTAGAACAGTTTGACTTAAAGATGATAGAAGAAGGCACCGCAGTACCGGTATGGAGGATTAAGGCAGACAAGGCAACGATATTCATAAATGCCTATAATGGGCAGCTGGAGAAATAAAAGGATGCTTTATTCTAAGGCCTCTGGCACAAGGGCGGAGAGGCAAAATAAAAAAAATATTATCATTTTATAAAAACAATGCTATAATGGTTAAAGTATTACTGAGAAATATATTTACATTTCATTTTAAATGATAAGGGGTAGAATTTAATTGGAAAAATTTAAAATAGAAGGCTGTCATAAGCTATATGGCGAAATAACCATAAGTGGAGCAAAGAATTCTGCATTAGCGATACTTCCAGCATCCATACTTGCTGAAAAAAGCTGTACCATCAGGAATCTTCCTGCTATAGATGATGTAACATATTTGAAAGAGCTTTTAAGAAATCTTGGAGCGAAAACTACAGATGAAGATATAGACAAAGTCACAATAAATCCAGCATACATAAATAGCTTCGCTGTAGATTTTGAACTAGCAAAAAAACTAAGAGCTTCCTATTACTTTCTTGGGGCCCTGCTGGGCAAATACAAAGAAGCAGAAGTGCCCTTTCCTGGAGGCTGTGATATAGGAGTTAGACCTATAGATCAGCATATCAAAGGACTAGAAGCCTTGGGCGTAGAGATAAAACTTGAGCATGGTATCATAAAGGCAAAAGCAAAAGAATTAATTGGAGCATCTATATATCTAGATGTAGTGAGCGTGGGAGCTACAATAAATATCATGCTTGCAGCCTGCAAGGCAAAAGGTATTACAACAATAGAAAATGCGGCGAAAGAACCATATATAGTCGATACAGCCAATTTTTTAAATGCTATGGGAGCAAATATAAAGGGTGCAGGAACAGATGTGATCAAGATAAAAGGTGTTGAACATCTATCTGGATGTGAACATTCTATTATTCCTGACCAGATTGAAACTGGAACATATATGATTTTAGCAGCAGTTGCAAAAGGTGATGTTTTGATAAAAAATGTGATACCTACACATCTTGAGTCAGTTTCAGCTAAAATGAGAGAGATGGGTATTGAAGTAATAGAGTATGAAGACTCTATAAGAATTATATCTAATACAAGACCAAAATCAGTAAATATAAAAACACTTCCTTATCCTGGATTCCCTACGGATCTTCAACAGCCAATGAGCGTATTGTTGTCTATAGCAGAAGGAACAGGAATCATAACAGAAAGTATATATGAAGGTAGATTTAAGCATGTTGATGAACTAAAAAGAATGGGTGCGAAAATAAAGGTTGATGGAAGAGTTGCATTGATAGAAGGTATAGAAAAGCTTTCTGGGGCACCTGTATGTGCTACAGACCTTAGAGCAGGAGCTGCTATGGTATTGGCAGGGCTTGCGGCAGAAGGGGAGACAATCATTTCTAATCTAAATCATATTGACCGAGGATATGAAAATCTTGAAGATAAGCTTATTCATGTTGGAGCGAAAATAAAAAGGGTTCATGAAACGGAATAATCCTTTGTGAAGCAAACAAATTTGCTGAAGCAAAACCAAGTACAGGCAATATGATTGTTAAGGTAAAGCCTTAATAACCTATTGCCTGAATGTTTTTGAAGGGTACGCTTAAAAAGCTATAGTCCCTATCAATTTAATTTTATACAGCATAGCTGGAGGAAGGTTCAAAATGGCAGTAAGATTATGTTCATTGGCAAGCGGCAGCAGCGGAAATTGTATATATGTAGGAACAGAAGATGCAGGAGTGCTAGTAGACTGTGGAATGAGCGGCAAATATATACTTAATTCGCTAAAAGATGTGGGCGTGTGTACAAGCACTATAAAAGCAGTCCTTGTGACTCACGAGCATAGCGACCATACAAAGAGCCTTGGAATCATATCCAGAAAACTAAATATCCCCATCTATGCAAATAACAAAACATGGGATAGCATGGAGGCAGGATTGGGTAAGATAAGCACAGAAAACATAAAGACTTTTTCTACGGGAACTCCGTTTGAAATTGAGAGCTTAGCAATCAATACATTTCATATACCACATGATGCATCAGAGCCGGTAGGATATTGTTTTTATAACGGAGGAGCCAAGGTAAGTATCGCTACAGACCTTGGGCATATGTCCCAGGAAGTGAAAGAAAATATAATGGGTTCAAATCTAGTTTTATTAGAGTCCAATCACGATGTTGAAATGCTGAAGATGGGCAGCTATCCCTATTATTTGAAAAGAAGAATACTTGGGGAGCATGGACATCTTTCTAATGAAGCGGCAGGTGCAGCAATATGTGAGCTGGTCAATTCAGGGGTGAAGGAAATACTTTTAGGACATTTAAGCCGGGAAAACAATTTTCCTGAGCTTGCCTATGAAACAATTAAAAATATCCTTGCTATAAATGAAAAGCAAATAGGTCACCATGTAAATATTCAGCTGGCACCTAGAAATAGTATCAGTAAACTCTATGAAATATTATAAAAATAACTAGACATAATAAATAGATAACTTATAATATCTTTAAAGACCCAAATATATGATTGGGAGGTTTATTATGGATAAAGGCGATGATCAATACAGAAAAGATCATAGTGATTTTAACCTAGTTGATGAAGAAAATAATAAGATTATAAATCATGATGAGTCTGAAGTAGATTTTGTCATGATAGATACTGACGAGAATATAAAAACAGAAGA
>JAUQXG010000271.1 GCA_030834765.1 Lutispora sp. | reverse complement strand
CAGCATTTTTCTTAGGCTGCTGCTTTCCGCCAACCTTATTAAATCCTTTGAAAGCTCTTCACTATCACCAGATTGAAATAACAATCCACTTTCTTCATCTTTAATAAGCATAGGTATCCCACCCACTTTAGAAGCGATCGTAGGCTTCTTTAACTTTGCACCTTCTAAAAGTGCATAAGGAAAGCTTTCGCTGTATGATGTAAGTACATTTATATCAATGCAGTTCAAAACATCATAATTATTTAAAAATCCAATAAAATGAATTTTATCAGAAATACCTAAGGTATTTGCCAAGCGAATCAAGCTATCTTTTTCTTCACCATCACCAGCCAGTAAAAAATCTATATTTTTATGAGATTCCAAAACCTTAGCTGCCGCTTTTATTAATACTTCATGACCCTTCACTGGGTGCAATCTTGCTAATATCCCTACCAGCAATCTGTCATTCAGATGTGATAAGCCTACCTTGTTTAAAAAATCTTCTCTGCTCATGTAGCTTACTTCTTCATCAAAATCTAACCCATTGTACACTGTGAATATTTTTTTCTCAGGAAATCCTCTTCCCACTAGCATATTTTTAAAATCATCTGATACTGCTATATAGTAGTCAAACTTTTTCAGCGCAAACACATTTAAATTCGTATAAACCAAATGTTTATATAAATTCCCCTTAAAATCTAACACAAAGTCACTATGTATCGTCGTTACAAATGGAATTCCTAGTTTACCTTTTAGAAATCTGCATATAAAATTTGCCCTTGCTCCATGGGAATGCACTAAATCGTAGCCTTCGTCTTCTATTATTTTTTTAAGATTATTAATAACTGATAAATCATATCTTTTTTTCTGCTCTAAAACTTCTATATCAATACCCATTGCTTTGGCATCTTCATAGAATTCGCCTTTCATAAAGCATATCATTTTTACTTTTATATGTTTTTGCAATTCCTTTGCTAGACTTAAAACATGAGTTTTTGCTCCGCCTACATCTCCGCCACTTATTAAATGAAGCACCTTTATCATAACGCTCTATCACTCCCTTTATTTTGAGCTAAATGGTCTCCTTCATATTAGCTATACATAATCTGAATCGCCTATGGTGATGTACCAATTATTTTCATTTAGTATTTCTTCTTCATCACTCTTTAATGAATCTGAAATAATAACACCTGCCAGAGCAGAGGGAGCTCTGAACTGAAAATACCCTACCCTCTTTAGCCCATTTTGATAAAACCAATGCTTTAACATCCAGCAAGAAATAGCGCACGCTTCCTGCTCTTTAGCAAATATTTCCGTTTCATTGAGCATCAATCCAAGAGCATTTTTATGATTAGATTTACATAAAACATCTACGATATGGCAAAGTCTTACCAACGACCCGTCTTTAGACTTCTTTTCTTCTATAGATGCTATAATGAATCCTATCAACTGGTTCTCCTGATATATTGCCCTTCTGAAATATTTTCCGGGACTTTCTATGTACCTCCAGTTAAGATACTTCGCTTTTCTTTCTACCGCAATTTTATAATCATTCTTTATCTCATCCCAAAGATCATCATATTCAGTGCCAAAAAACGCTATCTCTTTTACTGAATACCCATCATACTTTGATTTTCTAAAGCTTTTCAATATTCTAAAAGCTCCAAAACCTAATGTTCCTGCTATTCTTATTATCTTATTTGCGGTAAAAAGAGAAGTTGCTTTATATGAATTCAATATTTTTAAATACTGAGGGATGTCACAGATTTTTCTTGTATTCAACTTGCTCATAGAGGCTGATAAAGCCATATGATTTGGAAACCTAAATACTAATTCTAATCCTTCACTGCTTCCTCTTTCAAAGCTTTCCTTTGAAAGCTCCTCAAATATCCCCATACGCCTGTAGTTTGGATTAACCATCGTATCAACAGCTTGACCAGCCAGTGTTACCTTATTAAATAACTTTATTTTATATTTCATCAAGCATACATGTCCAATGACTTCTTCTTGAACTGCTAGCTGTATCACAGATTCTCCTGAAGGGTTATCAAGATTTTTCCAGTTTAGATATTTCTCATCAATGTTTTTCTTAAACACTCCGTTAAAGAGATTTATAATACCATGATTATAGGTCTCTTCGTTAGGCACATTTTCCCACTTATGGTTCAAATCATTTCACCTCTGAATTTTAAATTCATTATAATATTACAACATAAGTAAAATCTACACAATAAAAATGATGTGGAATCACTAATTAGTGGTTTCACATCATTTCAGATTCTTTACATTACTTTATAGTATAGGGTCCTTTTACTAGCAAGAAAACCTCTGTAGTTGCTTTTAACCCTCTTCCATCATCACGAGCAGAGATTAGCATATGATTAAGAACAATTGCTTCTCCAGCTTTCAGATCTTTTGCTGATGTAATATCACTAAGTCCTCCATTTTGTCCGTATACTGCCGTCATCTTCCCTGATCTAGGTATTATTTCAGAACCATCACCTGATATTAAAATCTGACCCTTTTTCAACTCTACTACTTCAAACTTTGCAACCCCTGATGATGTTTGGCTCATGGCGCTTATATCCGTTCTTAATTTTAACAATTCATCTTTTTGTTGCTGCAGCTGAACCTGAAGTGCAGCTATTTCTTCTTTGGCTTTTTTATTCTCTGTGCCTATGCCGCCTAAAACACTGTCGGTATAATATTTGATCTGATCAATTTTTTGTTCAACAAAGCTTTGCGTTACAAGTGGGTCAGACTCAGATCCTGGAACCCCTCCATCTGCGGCACTGATTACTACTACAGAAATAATGATTAATACTGCGGTTATACAAATGATATGTATTTTCTTATTTTTAAGGACATTCACCAACTTTCAGCTCCTCACAGTAAAATAATAGAAGCACATATGCTTATATTTTATATTATTTCTTATTTCGTCAATTTTTTTAAAAACCCTTTTAAGTAACAAACTTGTAATATGAAAAAACAGAAAAGCGGCTATTCCACATTTGGTTGCCGCATTAATTATTATTCATAATGATCAGAAGTAGTAAAGAATCAATGTAAAAGTAAGCTAAAGAAAATTTCCATTAAATCAAATGATAAATTTATATAAAAAGTAATCCTGCAAAATCACTTTAATAGAGCTTCTGTAGGCTTTGTTTTACTAAATTGTTATTTGATTAATTGGCTCACTATTAGGGAAATAGCATTAATCGAACCATGTATGATTGTAACTACTAGAATGGGGTTTTGTTCCTTTTTTTTATACAATATATATGAATATGCAAAAATAATTCCAACTACAAATGCACTTATAGAATAAAATGGACTATATACTAAATGTAACAAACCAAAGCATGCTGCAGAGAGAAGCATTTTTGTTTTATTATTATATACTTTTTTACATAGTATTTCAATGACAAAGGCTTGGAATACCAATGTTTCAATGTATGGAGAAATAATAGTAGATGAGATAAAGGAAAAAGCACCAATATTATCACTTACATTTCCCCACGAAGAAACAGGATTTACCTTCGTAAAAAAGTATATAAAATTTATAGAAGCAAAATTAAAAGCATATCCTATAAATACCATTAAGCCAATAAATCTAGGGGTAGATGCTTTCCATAGAAATTCATGCAACTGCCTTACTTTACTCATTTTATTCCCTCCTTGCCTGAATATAAATTAAAATTAGATAATTTAAAGCAAATGGTATTTTTGCAATTTCTAACTACGAGTAATATATTTAATATATCTAAAACTGATAGAAAAGAATTATAAAATATAGATAGCCATAATAATGGTTCAAAATTATTTAAGTATATTAGCAGAGACCCAGAAATTAAAGTTAGTAATAAAAACGGACCTATTATATACAACATAAATAAAATATTATCTATCACTACACGAGCAATTACAGGTAAAGGAAATTTCTCATGAAAGGATTTGACCTGCTTAATAATTTCATAATCATTTTTTCCTCCAGAATACTAGTTAGAAATTAATAAGAAAGTTCAATATCATTGTTAAATTTTATACAATCCACAACCGCCATTAATTGTATCAAATTCTAAAAAAAGTGTCAATGTACAATCATTTGCTAATTTCAGATATATTTTTACATAGTTCAAAAATAAAAAACATAGCAAGAGATGCCTCTTGCTATGTTTTTTGTTATTAAAATATATGTATTTATACTGTATAATCAGTGAGTCCGAAGCTTATCTGCAAGGAGTCATTTACCCTATACATTAATTCATCGGACAAATGTCCTATCTTTTCTTTCAGTCTTTTTTTGTCGATTGTTCTTATTTGCTCAAGCAAGATTACGGAATCCTTTGTGATCCCATACTCAGTTGCATTTATTTCTACATGAGTAGGAAGCTTGGCTTTGTTAATCTGGGAGGTTATGGCCGCAACAATAACTGTAGGACTATATTTGTTTCCTATATCATTTTGAACTATCAAAACAGGTCTGACTCCTCCTTGTTCGGATCCTATTACGGGGCTTAAATCCGCGTAGAATATGTCGCCTCTTTTTACTATCACTCTACTCACTCTCCGCCAGCCTGGATTCATAGTTTACTATTGTTTCATAATCTGCAGTCAACCCGATCTCTGCAAGTGTGATATTTATTTGCCCCATTTCTATATAACCTTTTCTCATTCTTTCTGAATAATCCATGACCTTTGTTTCCTTTATATATAATCTCATCGCTTTACGAATCAATTCACTTCTATTGACATTTTCATTGCAAACCATATTATCAAATTCCTTTAAAAGGCTATCAGGCAAACATATTGCAATTCTTTTTATCTCGGCCACACCAGCACCTCCAGTTAATCAAAAGCTTAATCACTATTTATGTATGTTGGAGCATGTCAAAATATTCTTTTTATCTTTAAATTTAATCTAACCACATATATAGTATTATATACCAATTGTATGGCAATTGCATATGATTAAATAATGGTAATTACATCTACAGGTATTAAATTAGATAATTCAAAACATCTACTATCTTTCCGTCCTGAATATATACTCTAGGAACTCTTCTAGCAATCATGCAAACAATTTCATAATTTATTGTTCCTAGCTTTTCAGCAAGCTCATCAATACTAATAAAGCTTTGTCCCTGCTCTCCAAATAAAACGACTTCATCGCCTACATTTACATCTTCAATACCTGTAACTTCTATCATACATTGATCCATGCAAATTCTTCCTATCACTGGCACTCTTATTCCTTTTATCAATGCTTCTGCTTTTCCAGAAAGAAGTCTTGTATAACCATCTGCATAGCCTAGCGGCAAAGAGGCGATTTTGCTGGTTTTAGAAGCAATAAACTTTCTACCGTAGCTTACGCTCTGACCCTCCGAAATCTCTTTTACATGAGTTACTCTTGCTTTTAAAGACATAACCTGTTTTAGTTCAAGTTTTTGTAGTTCTACATCATTGGAAGGTGCTAATCCATATAGAATAATTCCTGCTCTAACCATATTCTCATGCATTTGTGGTAAATCTATTATAGTAGCACTATTCCCACAGTGCTTCAATCTTATATGAATACCAGCTTTCTCAAGTTCATTGCAAACCCAACTAAACTTTTCAAATTGCTGATTTGTATAGGTCTTATCAACTTCATCAGCTATGGCAAAGTGTGTAAATATGCCTTCTATAACGATATGAGGCATATTATAGATTTTCTTTATGATTTCTATGGTATCATTATTTGGTTGTAGTCCAATTCTCCCCATGCCTGAATCAATCTTTATATGAATTTTAGAAATTTTATTTACTCTGGAGGCTTCCTTTGAAAGAGCTTCCGCCACTTCCATGGAGTATACAGTTTGTTCAATATCATATTGCAATACTTCTTCTGCTCTTTGGGGAGAAGTATATCCAAGAACTAATATTGGAACATTAACTTCTGAATTTCTAAGTTCAATAGCTTCATCAATTACTGCCACAGCAAACCTATCGGCTCCATTTTCTAAAAGTGTCTTTGTTATTTTTGTCGCACCATGACCATATCCATCCGCCTTTATTACTGCAGTAACCAAAGCATCTGGTTTTGTTAACTTTCTTATTTCTCTCATATTATGAGCTAAATTATCCAAATTAATCTCTGCCCATGCTGGTCTTACTTTGTTTAAATCAAACATTTTCATTCCTCCCCTGTTTTTCTAATCATATTATATCACTATGTACTTTATAAAGGGATTCTTAATCTAAAAATATTACTTCAAAATTTCTTTTTTACCTTCTATATTTTTATTTAACTCAAAGATTTCTGTATCAATTTTGGGATTCCATACAAAATCAGTGTACTCGACTTCTGTTGTTTTATTTCCATCTTTATCTAATATGTCCATCTTTACTGGTAATCCATTCTCTTTATTTACATAGCATTTTACTTGGTTCATATAAGTATTGCTATTAGCCAATGTTAATCTATATGTATAGCACTTAAAATCTTTATAGCTTTCACTTTTTGTTTCTTCAATATTATACTCATTATAATATTGAAGAAAGGTCCCTAAAAGCATATGATAACCAAATATTTCATTAGAATCATCAACTGAAAGAGTATTATCTGAAGCTGGATTATAGGAAAGAAATTTATTTGCTGTATAAATTAGTATTTGCCCTTTTAATTCTTTAGGTTTGATTACTTCTACCCTAAAGCCTGTATTCTTTTTATAGTAATGTTTTAATTCATATTCCATGACACTTTTATTATTTTTTGCTTTCACCGTTACATTACATGTGTAAGAATTAATATCTTTAAGCTTTTTTATTATCTTTTCTTCTTTCCCAACGGTACTGCTACAGCCAAAGAGAAAAATACAACCCAAAAATATTATTATAATCCTTTTAAAAACATGATACTTCATATCACACCTCCATTATTTTCTTGCTATATTTCTCATTTTATGAAGAATAACTCGTATTATGTCTACAGAGGCATGTATGTGTTCATCAATTTTTATTTGAGCTTATTGTAGTGCTATCAAAATATAAGTCAAAGGCCACCCTCTAAAAAGGTGGCCTTTGACTTATGGTTTTTTATTTATATTATACTGACACTTCAGTAATTATTATATTTGCCTGGACCGGGACATTTCCATAGCCCACAATCGCATTGCTGTCATTTACAAGGGTAATTATTGAAGGTGCAGTTGAAATGTTAACTAATTCATTTCCTACTAATTGACCAGCAACAATTGGCGAAGAGCCACTAGCACCAGCAACTCCATCTACAAATACTGTGAAAGTAACTGAAGTCTCGGCTTCAGCACCATCTGTTGCAATCCACCATGTTACATAGTAATTACCATTGGCTGTGATTGTAAATTCCCCAGTTGCAGCATTATATGAGATATTTGGACTCTGATCATTCGTAACGGTATCAAATAATACATTATCCCCATCACTTACTGTACCAACGGCACTACCAACCAACTGAGTTTGTATCCCTTGAAGTAATACTGCTGGGCCTGTTGCTCCTGTAGGACCGGTGTCTCCGGTTGCTCCGGTTGCTCCGGTAGCTCCCGTTGCACCTGTGTCTCCCGTAGCTCCCGTAGCTCCCGTTGCTCCTGTTGCTCCTGTGGCTCCTGTTGCTCCTGTGTCTCCCGTAGCTCCTGTTGCTCCCGTTGCTCCTGTGTCACCTGTAGCTCCTGTTGCTCCTGTCGCTCCTGTTGCTCCGGTAGCTCCTGTGTCTCCCG
>JAUQXG010000270.1 GCA_030834765.1 Lutispora sp. | reverse complement strand
ATAGGAATTAAGGTAGATAAACGTACAAACAGAGTAATTGTGATATCAGCTATAGATAATCTAATCAAAGGAGCTGCTGGACAAGCTGTACAAAATATGAATCTTATGTTTGGGCTTGAAGAAATATCAGGTCTGAAATTTCCAGCAATGGCCCCTTAAAAGGCAACAACGCCTTAAAATCAGTATGAATTGATAATCAAATATAATACATTGGGGGTAGATCGATGAAAAAAATGACCTTAGTGGTAAGAAAAGCAATTGAGAGTGACATACCTCAAATACAAGCGTTATCTAGGGAAGCTTTCAGAATATACGCAGAGAGAGCTGGAATTACAGAGCATGTCTCTCCTCTTGCAGAAACATATGAGGACTTGAAAAAAGAACTAGAAAACAAGTTGGTTTTTGTAGCACTTTCGGATGATACTGTTATGGGAAGTGTAAGAGTTGTTTTAAATTCAGACAAGACCGCTTATTTAAGCAGACTTGGGGTAATTGGAACTTTTCAAAGTGAAGGTATAGGTACAATCTTAATGAATGCAGTTGATAATGAGATGAGAAAATCGGGAGTTACAAATTTATACCTTCATACTGCATCCAGAATGCTTTCACTCGTTAGATTCTATTATGGAAGAGGATTTTATATTGAATCAACCACTAGGGATCGCGGCTATATTAGAGCATTATTATGTAAGGAATATAAAATCGAAGCAGCTGAGGATTCCATTTCTTTCAAAGAGGAAATTTTTGGAGCTATGTAACCCTCATGTTTTTTAAAAATTTATATTGACACACTATTCCGAAAGTGATATTCTATACAACAATAACCCAAACAATCATTGCATAATATAAATATGTAATGATAATTATACAATTCAAAAACGATGATGAAGACAAAACTATTCCAATGTTAACTACAGAAAGCTGGAGTTGTTGAGATCCAGTGTTAGCAGGGTAGATAATAATCACTTCTGAGTTTCATAACCGAAATAAGTAGGTTATGACGGAAAGCCCCGTTACAAAGCTAAGGTTTGATTGAACCTGTTAAGGTAACTTTCGCAAGATTGTTACGAAGTAGAGTGGTGTCGTGCAATTGCGCCTCTATTATGTATAGATATACATAATAGAGGCGTTTTTTATTTTATTTAAAGGGGGAAATGGGTTGTAGAAACATGATCACTCGATTATTACTTATTAAAAAATTTTAGGAGGAAAAAAGATGAAAAAAAGATTTTGCCTATTGATGACTTTACTATTCACATTCACTTTATTTACAGGGTGTACACAAAAATCTACCCAAGCTTCTTCAACAGATTCCGAAACAATAAAGGTTGGTTTAAATTACGAGCTTTCAGGCAATGTCGCTACATATGGACAAGGTTTATCAAATGGCATAGAGCTTGCAATCGAAGAAATAAACAAGAATGGCGGCGTACTTGGGAAACAAATAGAGGTTGTAAAAATTGATAACAAGTCTGATAACGCAGAAGCTGCTAATGTTTCTACCAGACTTGCAACAAGAGATAAGGTTGTTGCTATATTAGGCCCTGCCACCTCCGGAAATACAAAAGCGGCATCCCCTGCGGCTGTTCAAAACAAGGTTCCTCTCATATCTGCATCAGCTACAGCAGACGATGTTACAGTAGATGCCAACGGCAAGGTAAGGGAATATATTTTCAAAACCTGCTTCAGTGATTCGTTTCAAGGTGTAACCATGGCCAATTTCGCCTTTCATGATTTAAGCCTTAAAAACGCAGCTGTTCTTTTTGATAATACAAGCGACTACAGCAAGGGGCTTACAAAAAACTTTAAAGAAACATATACAGCCCTTGGCGGAAAAATACTTGCAGAAGAAGCCTATCAAGCTAAAGATACAGATTACAAAGCTGTTTTAACAAAGATAAAGGCTACAAATCCAGAAGTACTGTATGTTCCGGGCTATTACGAAGAAGTAGGTTTAATTGTAAGACAAGCTAGGGAATTAGGACTTACTGTCCCAGTTTTGGGTGCTGACGGTTATGATTCTCCAAAGCTTGCAGAGATCGCAGGCAAAGAAGCTCTGAACAAAGTTTATTATACCAACCACTATTCATCTATGGATAACGCACCTGACGTTGTTAAGTTTAAGACCGCATTCAATGCAAAATACGGCAAAGAAGCAGATGCATTTCATGCCCTAGGATATGATCTTGGATACTTCTTTGCAGATGCTGTAACCAGAGCAGGAGTTGCTGATTCTGTTAAGGTGAAAGAAGCCCTGGCAGCAACCAAGGATTTTAAAGGGATAACAGGCACCCTTTCCATAGACGAAAACCATAACCCAGTAAAAGCCGTAACAATACTTGAAGTAAAAAATGGAGAACCTACATTCCTAAAAAAATTGGAACCTTAAAGTTAAGTCAAATAGATGCATTTAGAATAGCTAAGATATCTGAAAGAAAATAACAAGTCAAAGATGGGAAACAGACTAACATGGTGACTTGTTATTTTCTTAAAGGTGCCTTAATGCATGATCAAAAATTTTAGTGGAGGTGATGAGTTTGGATCAATTCATTCAGCAAATGGTAAACGGCATATCCCTTGGCAGCATCTATGCATTGATCGCCCTTGGATATACTATGGTTTATGGCATTATAAATTTAATCAATTTTGCACATGGAGATATCTATATGGTTGGCGCATATGTAGGTTTTGCTTTGACAACCTTTCTCCATTTTAGTTTTTTCCCAGCACTTTTTATATCCATGCTTGTATGCAGCATACTTGGTATAATCATCGAAAAAGTAGCCTATAAGCCTATAAGAAATTCCACAAGAATAGCTGCATTGATAACTGCAATAAGTGTTTCCTTATTTTTAGAATATGGCATGATGTATTTTGTAAAAGCTGAGACGAGAACCTTTCCAGCTCTCTTACCAAATAAACAGATAAATCTTTTCCATACCAATATAGTTTTAGATATCAGAAATCTTTATATTATATTTGTAACAATCTCTCTGATGGCTATACTTCAATATATCATTTATAAAACAAAGGTTGGAAAGTCTATGAGAGCCGTATCTCTGGATAGAGATGCCGCACAGCTGATGGGCATTGATATCAACAAAACAATATCTTATACCTTTGCAATGGGATCAGCTCTTGCAGGAGCAGCTGGTGTACTTGTGGGAACCTACTATAATTCAATCAACCCTCTTATGGGTGTAGCACCTGGACTCAAGGCCTTTGTTGCAGCAGTTATAGGAGGAATAGGCATTATCCCCGGAGCTGTTTTTGGTGGATTTTTCTTAGGCATAACAGAAACATTGGTAAGCGCATTTGGAGGCTCCCTTTATAAGGATGCAGTTTCATTCACAATATTAATATTCGTGCTTTTAGTAAAGCCTAATGGACTTCTCGGAAAAAATATAAAGGAAAAGGTATAAAGAAGGTGAAATATGAAGCTTTTGAATAAGAAAAATATACTCTGTGCATTGGCTATATTTAGCATATATGCCATAGCTGGATTATTGATAAATATAGGTTTTATAGACTCATATATTTTCTTGAATATTGTTTTAATAGGAATCAACATCATACTTGCAGTTAGCTTAAATCTTATCACAGGGTTTACAGGGCAGTTTTCACTTGGACATGCAGCATTTATGTCAATCGGAGCCTATGCATCGGGTATTATTACAGCAAAGCTGGGACAACCTTTTTTAATTGGAATAATAGGTGCAGCATTGTTTTCAGCCATGGCAGGAATCATCATTGGAATCCCCACCCTAAGGCTTAAAGGTGATTATCTTGCTATTGCAACCCTTGGTTTTGGTGAAATCGTGAAGATTATAGGACTTAATAACGACTATATTGGAGGAGCCATAGGTCTGAATGATATCCCGCAGTATACTACATGGTCTTGTCTATATGCTTTGGTTGTTATCACTGTGCTACTGATCAGTAATTTTATTAAATCTTATCATGGAAGAGCGTGTATATCCATCAGAGAAGATGAAATCGCTTCTGAGGCTATGGGCGTAAATACAACCTATTATAAAGTTCTTGTATTTACAATGGGTGCATTTTTCGCAGGAATTGCAGGTGCACTATATGCAAATTATTTCTATTTTATAAAGCCTGATTCTTTTGGATTTATGAAATCAATAGATATACTGGTAATTGTTGTTTTTGGAGGAATGGGAAGTATTACAGGTTCCATCATTGGTGCAATTCTTCTTTCTGTTATATCCTTATTTCTTCAAAGCATTCCAGAGCTTCGCATGGTTGTTTATTCACTTATTTTATTCTTCATAATGATTTATAGGCCCCAAGGGCTTATGGGTAAAAGTGACTTTAAATTCTTTAAGAAAAGAGGTGTTTTAAGTGGCCATACTGAGAGTAAATGATCTTTATAAATCCTTTGGCGGTGTAAAAGCCGTATCAAACATCAACATATCAATAGAAGGAGGAGAAATAGCTGGAGTAATCGGTCCAAATGGAGCTGGCAAAACAACCTTTTTTAACTTATTAACAGGTATTTATTCCCCTAGCTCAGGTGAAATAACATACAATATAAAAAAAGAAATACCATCTAAAAATTTAAAACCTCATAAAATGACAAGCTATGGCATTGCCAGAACCTTTCAAAACATCAGGCTTTTTAAAAACATGAGTATACTTGACAATGTACTTATTGGATACCACAACAATTTAAGCTATGGAGTCATCCCATCCTTATTTCGATTGCCTTCTTATTATAAGAATGAAGAAAAAGCTTATAACGAAGTCCTAGAACTTTTAAAAATATTCAATCTCTCAGACAAGAAGGACGAGGTGGCAAGGAACCTTCCTTATGGAGAACAAAGAAAAGTTGAAATTGCAAGAGCTCTTGCTGCAAAGCCTAAACTTCTTTTACTTGACGAGCCTGCAGCAGGAATGAATCCCAATGAAACAAAGGAGCTTACAAGCCTTATTACTTGGATCAAAGATGAATTTGATCTTACAATCATACTTATAGAACATGACATGTCCCTGGTAATGGGAATATGCAGCAAGGTATTTGTATTTAACTATGGAACCTTAATAGCCAGTGGAACCCCAGATGAGATTCAAAATAATCCACAGGTTATTACGGCATATCTAGGAGGTGAATGATAATGCTTGAATTACAGAATTTACATGTTTATTATGGAGCTATTCATGCTTTGAGAAATGTATGTCTTAAAATTAATGAAGGCGAAATTGTAACACTGATTGGTGCAAACGGTGCTGGTAAAACAACTGTGTTGCGCACTATTTCAGGCATTGAAAAAGCTAAATCCGGCAAAATACTATATAACGGTCAGGAGCTAAATTCACGCTCTGCTTCCGATATTGTAAAATTAGGTATCTCCCACGTACCCGAAGGAAGAAGGGTCTTTTCAGCTATGAGCATCTCCGAAAATCTTGAAATGGGAGCCTTCACCAGGAGTGATAAATCGCAAATAAAAAAAGACCTAGACAATATATTTTCTCTATTCCCAGTGCTTTTAGAGAGAAAAAATCAACTTGCAGGTACATTATCGGGAGGCGAACAACAGATGCTTGCTATCGGACGAGCTCTGCTTTCAAGGCCAAAGCTTCTTTTGCTGGATGAGCCTTCTATGGGCCTCGCTCCATTGATTGTTAAAGACATTTTTTCGATCATTCGGGATATAAATAAAGAAGGTACTACCATATTATTGGTTGAGCAGAATGCAAATATGGCTCTTCAATGTGCCAATAGGGCCTATATTATTAAAAATGGACGAATTGACATAGAAGGCAACGCTCAGGCTCTCCTAAATGATGAACAAGTAAAAAATGCTTATCTTGGTGGATAAAGATAAATTCAGTAAAAAAGCAAAAAGAACCGTCCCCAATGCTTTTAATGCCTTAGGGACTTCTTCTTTTCCATATTCTCACAAAGCTCTTTTCTATCAAATAAAAATCCCCTATAAGGAATTCTTTCATGCATTTCATTTGGCGATAATAGGCTTTCTCCATAAGTGCTATACGCTACATTTATATTTGCCAGTTCTAAAATAGTGGGTGCTAAATCCAAAAAGGAAGCCACCTTATCACATTCATTGTAAATAGCAGCATCAGGGGTAACGATAAATAAAGGTACAAATTCCAGATGCCGATTTCCTATTTCTAATGAGGATTCTTTATATACCTTCTTTTTCAACCCTGGAGTGTGGTCTCCTAGAATGATAATATGAGTTTCCCCATCCATTGCTCTGACTTTTTCTATAAAGGACTGTATGGTAGCATCTACATAGGATAAGGAGTTATAAAAGTTTCTAATCTCTTTATTTTTTATATCATCAAAGCCAGGGTTGTGATGATAGTTCAATGCATTTGTAAAGGAACAATGATTGCTCATTGTTATAATGTAATAGAAAAAAGGATTTTCTTGTTTCCTCATTTTTTCAAGGACAAAATCAAATACCTCATGATCAGGTGCTCCCCAACCTACATCCTTTAAATTCATCTCTTTCATATCATAAAATTTATCATATCCCATATTCTTAAATGCCAAGTCTCTTTTATAATAGGTTGCTTCATTCCCATGAAAAACAGCAGTGTCATAGGTATGGCTGCCTAATATCTTTACAAAAGAATTAGCATGTTCATAGGAAGGTATCTTTATGGATGGGAAATTACCTAAAGGCTCCACACTATTCATGATTGAAAACTCAGCATCTGAAGTACCCCCTGCTTTATGATAGTTCATCATATATGGATAATATATGCTTTTTTGCCTTAGTGAATGAAGGAAGGGCATCACATAGCTGCCATGATGACAAATATCCGCGGCATTTGAATCAACGGACTCCAGTTGTATGGTGATTATATTAGGTCTTTTAGAATCTTTTCCTTTTAAAACCTTTGTATTTCCATAATCATATTGTTTTACAATATTGTCATGGGTGTAAAAAAAGCAAAAATCTATTATCATATTGACCATTATTCCATAGTTAGCTACTACTTGGGACTCATTGGCAGGATAGCTTTTTAAAAGTTGCATTAAGGCTTGTCCTCTTGTAAAGTTAATGATCTCTATCACAATGAGTGCAGCAATACATGAAAAGATGATATCGTTTCTATAGGACAATATTTCTAATGAAAATCTATTCGTATTGGATATCCAAAGCAAAAAAATAAGCAGAGGTAAATCCAACGCTGAAAGAAGCTGATTTGAGTTTTTGGGAACCGATTTGTGTAAAAATACATCAAAGGATTCTCGAAAAAGCTCCCAACTCTGTAAAATGTGGAGATAGTAATGATAAAAATTAAAATATGAAATTGAAACAGCAATATATATCAACTGGGCGACATAAAAAACGGTCAAAACCATTCTAGAACTGAATGACAATGCCGTATATATAAGAGTTGAAGTAACTAAAGCATATACAAATTTATAGATTATACCTATAGGCTTATGTTCATCGGATATATATAGATTATAAATGGTAACTTTTATGCTGTTTAAAATTATAAAGATTATAGGTACTGATAAAGCTTGAATATCTGTCATAGCAATCAACTCCTGCAAATTATAAACCATTTTAAGGCAGCTATAAAAATCTTGATATTTCATCCCAGCATCCTACCAGGAAAACAGCATTCTTATATCATCTCATATTTTATAGAATCATCTACTATCTTATTCCATGAATATATCTCACCTTTTCACATGCATCCAAAGTACTTTTCTTTACATTAGCCAGATGGCTATGTAAAAACTTTAAAGCCTTATCTATATCTCTCTCTTTAATAGCAAGCAGAATTTCCATATGCTCCGTTTTAGAATTCTCTAACCTCTTAGGAGTCATAGCTGAAATCCGACGAAGTCTTTCTAATTGAGAGTTGATCGTATTCAAAAAGTGTACCATTCGGTAATTTCTGCTATACTTAACTATTACTTGGTGAAGCATTCTATCGCTTTCATAAAATTCTTCGGGGCTCGTCTCCCCATATACTAATGAATTTAGATGGTTTTCTATTTCTACAATTTCGCTATCTGGTATATGTTCTATAGCTGCCTTCAAAGCCATCTCTTCGAACATCTCCCGAAGCTCGAATATTTCTTCTACATCTTGAGTAGTAATATCTGCTACAAATGTACCTCTTGCAGGCATATGCCGTACAAGTCCTTCAGCTTCCAATCTTTTTAAAGCCTCTCTTACAGGGGTTCTGCTTATGCCAAGCAGATTAGAAACTTCCTGCTCAACAATAGCCTGTCCAGGCAGTAGCTTATATGAAACTATACTTTCATATAAGTAATCATAAGGAGTATTCTTCAATGTACTTCTCTTCAATTTCTTCACCTCATATGTTTTTGTACGCTGATTTATGCAATTTCTCCGCCGTTTTTTTATAACCTGATAAAATCCTTCATAATAAACAAATAAAATATATCTTCTGTTTACACCTATTATACTATACATATGTATATAGTAAACAAATTTGTGGACACTTTTTACAAAAAAGTCATCAAGTGTCAACAATACATCTATGACAGGATTTAGGACTGACTAGTATTATAAATAAATTTTTTATAAATTTCAATAGAATAAGGGTCTGCTTTCATATTAATTTGAAGCAAACCCCTTGTTCATAATATAGTTATAGCATCAGAATAAGGATTATACCTGATACGACTACGGCGGATCCAACAAATGTGTGTACTGTTAATACTTCTTTCTTCCCTAATAGAATTAGGCTTCCTAACATCGTAAATAGGGGCTCTGAAGCAGTTATTGAATTAACTGAAGAAATTGGCATATACTTCATTGCGATGAAAAGTGTATATAATGCCATGCTCGTATATAAGCCTGCTGCTATATATGATTTATTCATACGCTTTATTCCATCTATTAATATGTTCAGCCTGCCATTAATGGCCTGAAATATAACAACAGCTATTAAGGCAGCAAAGGATCCAAAGGTTACACCTAAAATTGAGCTGGGAATATACATAATCCCCATTTTTCGAAACACATTTCCACTTCCCAAGAAAAAGCCTGCCAACAAGCCAAATACAATCCCTATCTTTGATATTGTGATGACAGTATTATTTACGATTAAGGTTTCTTCCTGCTTTACTTTAAGCTGGCCGCTTTTTTCAATTGTTTCCATTGACATGAGAAGCACACCAAGAAGAACAATAGCCATGCCAAGCCAAGACCAACTACTCATCGTTTCGTGTAAAATCACAACTCCGCCTAAAATTGCAAATACAGGTGAAAGCATCTTAAATACTCCTGCACGGGAAGCTCCGATATGTGAAACTGCAAGGAAAAATATTGATCGTCCAGCAAAGCTGTTTAAAAAACCTCCGATGCTGAAAAATATCAGACCAGTTGTATTGATAGCTATATGCGGATAAAACAAAAAATAGCTTATTAATATTATTAAATTAACGATATTATTAACAAACAAAGTAATAAAAATGCCTGTAAATTTATCAATACTCTTATCGTCCAATGCTTTCAGCACATAAATATTACTAATACCCCAACTAGCGGCACTTAACAGTGAGAATAAATGTCCCATATGCTAGCCCCCATAAAATACATAATATATATTAACACTAAAAGCAAAAGTAATTATCACGATATTTACTTTTGCTTTTCTTTTAATTATTCAGTTTAGTATTATATTGTAACAGTTGGCTGGTCAGTTCTTCCTCTGGTCTGGAAGAAGCATATGGCTATAAGCAATATACCCAACATACTTATAATCAAATCTGTCTTTATCAATACCAAAGCAGCACCTAAAACAAACAATAATCTATAAATGAGTTTTAATTTTCCATTCCTATAGCCAACCATGGCATATGTTAGTGCAACGATCGCTATAAGGCTTAAAATCGCAAATAGTGCTACTTGATACGGTTTACCTATCAATAAAATTGCAGGGCTGAACACTCCGAGAAATGGAACTATATATCCTACTAAGCCTAGCCGAAAAGCTGTAAATCCTGTCTTCATCGGGTCTGCTCCTGCTATACCGGCGCCTGCATATGCTGAAAGAGCTACAGGTGGTGTTATAGTGGATATGCATCCGAAAAAGAATATAAAGAAGTGTGCAGAAATAGGCTCTACACCCAGTGTTATCAATGCCGGCCCTGTTATTACTGCCAATATTACATAAGCAGCAGATGTAGGAAGTCCCATACCAAGAATCAAAGATGCAATCATAGTAAGTATCAGCATCATCATCACCGAATTACCCGATAGACTTATAAGTATTGATGAAAAACGCAAGCCTATCCCTGTTACTGAAATCATTCCCGTTATAATACCCGCAGCTGCACAAGCAGCCGCAACTGGAGTTGCATTATGGATGCCGCTTTCCAATGCACGAATAATATCCTTCAAACTCATGCGAGATGATTTTTTAAGCGAGCTAACTATAAGTATCATCAAAATGCTCAGAAAAATTGATCTTCCTGGCGAATACCCCTTAATGATCATATATACCAGTGCGACTAGTGGGATCATTAAATGTCCTGATTCCCTAAACGCTGCTTTCACTGAAGGAATATCTTCTTTATTTATCCCCTTTAATCCTGCTTTCTTGGCTTCCAAATCTACACTTAAATATAAGTAGATGTAATATAATACCGATGGGATAATTGCTGCGAGAGCTATTCTACCATAAGGTACTCCTACAACCTCTGCAATCATAAAAGCCGCTGCGCCCATTACCGGTGGTACAAACTGCCCACCAGTAGAAGCAACCGCTTCAATTGCTCCAGCAAGATGTGAGGGATAGCCTGATTTCTTCATAAGAGGAATGGTAAATGTGCCTGTAGTTACAACATTGGCAACTGCTGCACCTGATAACATTCCCATCAAGCTACTGCTCACCACGGCGGCCTTTGCTGGTCCACCTACTGACTTACCAACGAGTCCAAAAGCTATGTCGGTAAAAAACTTTCCACCACCACATTCTTGAAGAAGTGAACCGAAAAGTATAAACAGTACAACATACGAAGCTGAAATAGCAATAGGCATACCAAATATTCCGTCGGTACTTATATATAGCGTACGAACAATTGCATCTAACCCATAACCTCTATGAGCTATAGCCATTGGAAGATAAGGCCCTGCAAATCCGTAGGCTAAAAAAATCCCTGCTAATATGGCAAGTGCATTTCCTACTACACGCCGACAGGCCTCTAATACTACTAAAATAGCTAAAGTCCCAAGAACTACTTCCCTAGGTATAGTAAATCCCATTCTTTCTGCTATAGCCTTCCAACAGAAGAATATATACAATCCAATTACGACCGCGAGGGTTGCCAATATCAAATCGTAAATCGGCACCTTATCTTTAGATGATTTTTTAGTAGCAGGATACAATAAGAATATCAATACTGTAATATATGTCCAATGTATTGAACGTAAAGCCAATTCCGAGACCGATGCAAATCCTGCTATGTAAAGCTGGATTAACGCCCCAAAGACAGCAATTCCAGTGGCAATCTTAGCAACAGGTCCTTTTAGTTTTCGTTTTATATTTAACACAGAATTTATCTGTTCACTGTGATCTATATCTTTTTCACTCATATTATTATCTCCTTTAACAACAAAAGTATCTCTACCCTCAATTGAATATTAAAAGGTATGTACGCCCCTCCCATATAGGAGGAGCGCTCTTATCAAATACGATTACATCATGATATATTGCAAATATTTATTTAAGAGGAATCCCCTTCTCTTTATAGAATCTTAATGCTCCAGGGTGTAGCGGAACCAACGAATCTCTATAATTATCAAAACTTAAGTCTTTTATAGAAGGATGTATTTTTTTCAACCCTTCCAATTGCTCATATATTGCTTTAGTGATTTGATATGCATCTTCTTCACTTGTATCAGAGTTAATAACAAGTATATCCTGAATACCTACTGAAGTGACATCCTGATCTATACCCTTGTATGTTCCTGCAGGAACAACTGCCGCTTCATAGTAAGGAAAGTCTTTATTGATTGCATCTAATTTGTCTTTCTCCATAGAAATGATCTTAACATTATTTTGTACTGTCAGGCTTGTGACAGCTTCCAATGGTGGTGCTCCATGAGGTGCATTTACATCTACCTTTCCATCCTTCATTGCTTCAGAACCTTCAGCATATGAGATATAGCTTGGGACCATATCATCGTACTTAATTCCCCAATAAGGAAGAATACTCTTTAATATAAGAACTCCACCACCAGCAGCAGGGCCAACTGCAACTTTTTTACCTTTAAGGTCAGCTATTGTATTTATTTTCTTGTTATCTGCCATAGTAGTAAGTTGTATGATACTATATTGGAGCTTGCATATTCCAGCAATCTTCAATTTGGATTTATATGGCTCTTCGCCCTGTAAAGCAATCATGCCAGAATAATAGTTTGTGATTCCCAGCTCAGCTTCCTTGCTATCAACTAGCATAGGGTTTCCTGTAGATCCCTGAGAAACAACAGCATTAACTTGGATTCCAGGTACATTTTTATTTATAACTTCACTAATACCAGCGCCTATTATATAGTATGTGCCGCCAAGGCTAGCTGTTGCCAATGACATCATCTTGCTTGACTTTGGTTCGCTTGCCGCTGGAGCAGGAGCACCAGCATTGTTTTCAGTAGTAGCAGGTGGAGCAGGACTGCATGCGGTAGAAAAGACTAACACTAAGATGAGGATGACCGATATAATAACCGTTCTTTTTTTCATGATTAATCCTCCAATTTTAATTTAATATGCTTGTCTTTATTATCTTCTTTACATACATAGATTTTGTATCTTACTACATTGACTATTGCCCAAACTATATCGCTTCTTTTTTTTGAACCTCTACTGTCCCTAAGGTAGCATTAAGTATTATATAGTCACCTGTTTCAATTTGGTCAATATCTATTTTGTCTACCATAGGTAATTCTGCAACTATCGCTCCAATAACTACTATGGAATCTGCCTCAATATTGATTATTCCAATTGGACCTACATCATTTTTGACTACGTCAAAGAGCATATAAGATCCACCTGTCGACCCTTTTGCCTGAGGAAAAACAAAAATCTTTCCTTTCATGCATTGACCTTCAATTTCATGTCCTCGCTCGATTATGAAACCTGTCTTTGGGTTGATGCTTCCCATAAAAGATAGTGGCTCTTTGGTTACTAATGCTTCCCCAGCTACCATTCCTTCTACTATTTTTCGTCCTTTCAATATTATACTCTTCAAATCCCCCTCCTCCATTCTCCGTCTATTCCAGCATTGATACAATCTTCTAATTGAAGCAATGCAGTTTTTACATTCCATAATCCAGGCATATAATGAGCTAACTTTCCAGAAGTAGTAACTACCCTTTCATAACCTTTATCTAAGGTTGGGCAAAGTATTGGACAAGTATCGCATACTACCTCTGCACCTGCCCTTTCTATAATCTTTGTATAACCCATAATATCTGCAAGTGATTTTATTTGTCTTGATGTACATACCCACATATCAGATTTTAATTTTTTATCAGTCAATTGCTCTGCTATTTGTTTCATCTCTACTATAGAGCAGTGAGGGCATCCCAATACTACAATATCAACATCTCCATCGTAATTAAACTTTTCAGTTACTTTACGGTATTCTTCTGACCCAAACTTAAAAGTCTCAAAATTGTCCGCCATAACTTTACCAGTCAAAGTTTCTGGGGTAACACCTTCAATATGATACAAAGCAACTGCACCAGATGATGCAAGGGCAGCACTTAATGCCTTCAAATTTTCTAAAGTAGGTCGGTTCTTGATTCCATTAAATACCGGTACATCTTTACCTACACGTTGCCCAACATAATATCCAAGGACTGCATAATCCCGATCTGTCTTTAGATCTACTTCCAGCTCTATCAAATATTTACCTTTTCTGTTTTCATCCAAATGATAGCCATAAGCCGGCACTCTTCCAGTGACCCCAGCCGCCAATGCGCTTGGACCTCCTTCCCGGTTTGTTCTAGCTCCTATAACAGAATTTACATAGGCTATGGCAGAGGATTCTCCCCATGAAATATGTTCCCCAAACATTGGCGTATTCCCTACTAAATATGGGGTGCAAGTGTTGGTGCAAAATGCACCCATCTTTTTATAAGCATCCACAAGTTCCAGTTGTTTTAATGAAAACTCCTTTGGAAAACCTATCTTTTCCCAGTTATCCGAATCTATGCCTATGGTATTTAAGGTTGTAGGTACTCTGAAGCAGCCTTGCAGGCTAGCCCCTTTTACATAATTAAGCCCCGCATCTCCTGCGACTCTGTATGATACCCCAGGTGAATGTACATTGTTTATTTCTATCATCTTTTCAGCGCCATATATATCACCTAGTGTTACTAATACCTTCATACATTTTTGAACTATTTCACCAAAGTCGCCATTTAGCATCGCCTTTTCATTATCTGTCAAATACATAACATTTCCCCCTAATCTTGAGTCCGAATAAGACCTATAGCTCAACTATTTATTCCTTATAATTCAATATCTCTTGCAGATCGATCAGGTCTGAATCTGGCACGTGGACTGTGTCCGGAAAGCCCTGCAATGGTTTAGTAGCATCTATTCCTATTTTGGTAACCATATAGCCGTTTGCAGTAGGATCTAATGGATGCCCCTTGGCATTTTTAATCATAAACGCATCTTCTTCTGGTTTCAATCTTGTGGCAATAGCTTGTATAACTGCGCTGTCATCATAGATATTTACATCATCATCAACTACCACAACATACTTAACGAATGGATCAGATGCTAAAACTGCTGCAATAGCATTCTTTGCCTCTCCTTCATGCCTCTTTTTAATGGAAACATAGCAAGTTAATCTACAACATCCTGATGGAGGCATAAACACATCCTTTACTGTTGGACATGCGATTCTGATTGTCTTATATATGACACTTAAACGGCCTGTTCCACCTAAAAGTTGATGATCAATATGGCCGGAGAAGCAATCAAGGTATAACGGGTTAGCTCTTCTTGTGATTGCTGTGATTGTAATAACAGGATATTCATGTGGCCCTCCGTAAACTGTCGTAAATTCTCCAAATGGAGCTTCCATTCGCTCTTCTCCCGGTTCTATATATCCTTCTAATACTATTTCAGCAGAAGCAGGAACTTCTAAATCTATCGTCTTGCATTTTACCAGTTCAAGTGGCTCTCCTAAAAGCCCTCCAGCTATTTCATACTCGTCTACGCCTATCGGAACAAAACTTAAAACTCCAAGATAGAACGCAGGGTGATGACCTATCGTTATTGCGATAGGCATTCTCTCACCTTTAGCTGCATACTTACTCCATATGAAATTTACATGGCTTACTTCGGCCATATGTATTCCAATCTTATTCTTGTCATGAATTTGATGACGGTAAACACCTACATTCCGAATACCAGTTTCTGGGTCTCTCACCACTGATGCTCCACATGTAATATAAGCTCCGGCATCTTTTGCATTATGCGTAACAATAGGGAGCTTTGTAACATCCACATCATCACCTGTCATGATGACTTCATGAACTGGTCCACTTTCTACCATAACAGGCTTGAGTCTTTTGTCTTCCCTATCTCTATAATGTGCGTTAAGATTTGCTTCAGTACATCCTAGTGCGATAGCAAGTCTT
>JAUQXG010000269.1 GCA_030834765.1 Lutispora sp. | reverse complement strand
GTGAGTGTCGATTTCACTGGAAAGGCAAATGGAAGAGGATGCTACATTTGCTCAAAACAAGAATGCTTCAATAAAGCGGTTAAAGCAAAACGCATTCAAAGCGCTTTAGAAACTGAGATTGATGAGACAATAATAAATACTATATTGGAGAAAATAGTTGATAATGGACAATAAAGTTTTTTCTATGATAGGTCTTGCCTGTAAAGCTGGTAGAATTGTTAGCGGTGAAGATAGCATAAGAAATCAAATGAAAAACAATAAAATAAAATTGTTAATCATAGCAGAGGATGCTTCTGATAATTCAATAAAAAGATTTGTCAATGCCAGTAAGTACTATAATATCCAACATGTCTTTTTTGGAGATAAGGATACGCTTGGAAAGCATATTGGAAAATCAAATAGAGCGGTAATTGGAATAACAGATGATGGCTTTAAGACCAATATATTAAAGCTGATAGAAAGCAAGAATTGAACCAAATTTCCTGGGGGTGAATTTATTGAGTAAAATAAGAATATATGAATTAGCAAAAGAGATTGGACTTTCAAGCAAAGAACTTATCACTGCTGCAACAAATTTAAAAATGGATGTGCACAATCATATGAGCACGCTAGAGAATGATGAGGTAAAGATTATTAAAGAATTATTTGATAAAGAAAAGGCGAAGACTGAAAATAGTAGCAATGCTGTTACAAAACCGAACGACACAATAAAAGCTGTTAGCAATAACAATTCTGGCAATAAAGCGGTGGATGAGGACATTGAAAATGAGGCAATCGTAGTTAAAACAAATAAGAATGCCACAGCTAAAGTTGAAAAAATTGGTAAGAAACCTCCTATGGGAAGACCTTTTAGGCAACCGTATAGAGGAAGAGACTCATTCTATAAAAGAGATAATAAGAAAGAAGAAATCCACACTCCTAAAAAACCTGTAAAGATTGGAAAATCCATTTCAGTTAAGGAGCTGTCCGAAAGACTTGGTAAGCCAGCCACAGAAATAATCAAGAAGCTTCTTTTGCTTGGCATCATGTCTACTATCAATCAAGAGTTAGATTTTGATACAGCAACCATTATATCTGGAGAATATGGATATGTAACTGAAAAACTGATTCATAAGGATGATGAAATCATACTACTTAAGGAAGAAGATGACAAGGAAGAAGATATTATATCCCGTCCTCCTGTAGTAACGATTATGGGTCATGTTGACCATGGAAAGACCTCTTTGCTAGATGCCATAAGACAAACAAATATAATTGCCACAGAAGCAGGTGGAATTACACAACATATAGGTGCTTATACAGTAAATATTGAAGGTAAAAAAATAACTTTCTTAGATACACCAGGACATGAGGCTTTCACAGCCATGAGAGCAAGAGGTGCAAAAGTCACAGATATAGCTATTTTAGTAGTAGCTGCTGATGATGGCGTAATGCCACAAACTGTAGAGGCAATCAATCATGCGAAAGCTGCTCATGTTTCTATCATAGTTGCTATTAATAAAATTGACAAACCTGGAGCAAACCCTGATAGAGTAAAACAAGAGCTTACTGAATATGGATTGCTTTCTGAAGATTGGGGCGGGGATACGATATGTGTAGAAGTTTCTGCTAAAAAGCAATTAGGAATTGATAACTTACTTGAAATGATATTATTAGTATCAGAGATGCAGGAGCTTAAGGCAAACCCAAATAAAAAAGCGATCGGGACAGTAATAGAAGCAAAGCTTGATAAGGGTAGAGGTCCAGTTGCAACAATTTTAGTACAAAAAGGCACATTAAATATTGGTGATTGTTTTGTAGTAGGGTCTACTTACGGTAAAATCAGAGCCATGATTGATGATAAGGGCAAAAAATTAAAAAAGGCAGGACCATCAACTCCTATTGAAATTTTAGGTTTATCAGAAGTACCTGATGCAGGAGATATATTTAATGTAGTAGATGATGAAAAGATTGCAAAGACAGTTGCTGAAAATCGAAAAGATAAGCATAAGCAAGAACAAGTGCATGTGGCTCAGCCAGTTTCACTTGATCAGCTTTTCAATCAGATACAGGAAGGCAAAGTTAAAGAATTAAACGTTATTATAAAAGCTGATGTGCAAGGCTCGGCAGAGGCACTTAAGCAATCTTTGCTGAAGCTAAGTGGAATTGAAGTTAAAGTAAATCCTATTCATGGTGGAGTCGGTGCAATAACAGATACTGATATCATGCTGGCAGCCGCATCAAATGCAATCATTATAGGATTTAATGTAAGACCACAACCTGCAACGATTGCGTTAGCAGAGAAGAGCAAGGTAGATATAAGGTTATATAGAGTAATATACAATGCCATAGAAGATATTGAAGCAGCAATGAAGGGAATGCTTGAACCTGAATATAAAGAGGTTGTACAAGGACATGTGGAAGTAAGAGCCGTGTTTAAAGTTTCAAGTGTAGGTACAATTGCTGGGTGCTATGTAACAGATGGTAAAATCAATAGAAACAATGATATTAGAATAATCAGAGACGGCATTGTTATTCACGAGGGGAAGCTTGCTTCTTTAAAGAGGTTTAAAGATGATGCAAAAGAGGTTAACACAGGCTTTGAGTGTGGCTTAAACATTGAAAGATTTAATGATATCCAAGAAGGCGATATTATAGAATCTTATACAATAGAAGCAGTTCCTAGAAAATAATTTAGGAAGGTGTAATTATGGCGAAATATAGATTAGATAGGATTTCGGAAGAAATAAAAAAAGAAGTCAGTGATATTATACGAAATGAATTAAAAGACCCAAGAGTCGCTGCTTTATGCAGCGTGGTTCTTGTGCATACAACACCAGATTTAAAATTTGCTAAAATATATATAAGCATTTTAGGTGATGAAAGCGAAAAAGAAGAAACTTATAAGGGTCTTAAGAGTGCAGCAGGTTTTATAAGAAAAGAGCTTAGTGAAAGATTAAATTTGAGATATACACCACAGCTTGTTTTTGAAATAGATAAATCTATAGAGCATGGAGCTAATATTTCAAAAATACTGAATGAAATTAAGCGTAAGGAAGAAGGAGAAAGTCATTGATATATCCCAAGATTGTAAACTTAATAAAAGAGAGTAGTAAAATTGCAATATTGTCACATATCATGCCGGATGGAGATAATATTGGCTCAGGTCTCGCCATGTCTATGGCTCTAAATAAGCTTGGGAAAAAAGCTACTTTTATTTTAGATGACCAAATTCCTGAAATATATAAATTTTTAACTGGCGCTTTAGACATAGAGAAGCCCAATAATTTATATGACTACGATCTTATCATAGCTTTGGACTGCGGAGACATGGAAAGACTAGGTGAAAGCAGCAAATATATCTTCAATAAAACCATAATTAATATAGATCATCATGTAAGTAATACTTCTTTTGGCACAGTAAATTTGATTGATAAGAATGCAGCAGCTACTGGAGAAATAGTATATAAGGTGATCTGTGAATTAGGTGTAGAGATAGATAAAAGTATCGCTGAGTGTATTTATGTTGCCATTTCAACTGATACAGGTCATTTTCAATACAGTAATACATCATCAGCCACACATAAAGTAGTCAGCGATTTATTGCAATATGGAATTAATGTACAAAAAATATATAGATCAATATACCAAAATAATTCCAAACAAAAGATAGCCTTAATTGGTGAAGCATTAAAGTCTTTACAATTTATTTTTAGGGATAAAGTCTCCATAGTCAAGCTAACAAAAAAACAAATAGATGATGCACTAGGGAAAGACGAGGACTCAGAAGGAATTATCAATATAGCAAGAGATATCGACGGCGTTGAGGTGGCAGTATTTTTAAAAGAAATAGATTATGATTTGATTAAAGTGGGTTTTAGATCAAAGGATTATGTAGATGTTTCAAAACTTGCTCAAATTTTCGGTGGAGGAGGCCACATGAGGGCCTCAGGATGTACTATAAGGAATGAAATGAAGAAAGTTGAAGAGATGATCATTGAAGAAATTGAAAAAGTGATTTGAGGTGGCGAGGGATTTGAATGGAATAATTAATGTACTGAAACCACCAGGGATGACTTCTCATGATGTTATTTATTTTGTTAGAAGGACTTTGAAAATGAAAAAAGTAGGCCATACAGGAACATTAGATCCTGAAGCTGCTGGAGTACTGCCTGTATGTGTTGGAAAGGCAACAAAAGCGGTTCAATACATCACGGAAAAAAGAAAGCGGTATATAGCAAATATTAAATTTGGGATAGTAACAGATACCTATGATATATATGGAACTATTTTGGAACAGAAGCAAGTTGACAGGTTAGATATGGATAAACTAAAAAATGCACTGCTAATGTTTATAGGCAATATAAAGCAAAAGCCACCTATTTATTCTGCCATCAAAGTGAAAGGTAAGAAACTATATGAGTATGCACGCAATCATGAAACAGTAGAAGTTTCAGAAAGAGAAGTAGAGATCTTTGATATAAAGATTTTAGATATTGTTCACCATGATGAAATAATGATTGATGTCCTATGCTCAAAGGGTACTTACATTAGATCATTATGCCATGACATTGGAATTGAAATGGGTGTAGGCGGATGCATGTCACAATTAATAAGAACAGAGTCTACACCATTTTATATTGAAGATAGCCATACATTAGAAGAAATAAGTAAATTGGCTGAGACGGGTCAAGTAGAAGGAGTTTTTAAAACTATTGAAGGGTTGTTTGATGACTATATTAGAATTGACTTAAAGAATTCTGCTAGGATTTCAGTTTTGAATGGTAACCATGTTTATGAACAAGGGATGTTGAATCCTGAAGTACTTAACTCTCATGTGGAATCTACTAATATAAAGATCTATAATTCTGATGAGTTTTTGGGAATTGGAAATATACAATATGATTTTCAGGGGCAAAGAAAATTTGTAAAGATTAATAATATATTTATTTAGTTTTTGCACTTGCTTTATTTTGTGAGGAGATAAACAATGTATGTTTTAGATAAATACGAAGATGTAAATAATCATATACCATATTGTGCCGCATTAGGAAGCTTTGATGGGGTTCATTTAGGTCATCAGCAAATAATTAATAGTATGATAAAAAAATCAAAAGAGCTTCATGCAAGAAGTTTAGTTTATACTTTTAATGTTCATCCTAAAACTGTATTAGACCCTAATAATGTAACGCCATTGATTACAAATAACGAGAAAAGAATTGATATTCTTCGAAATTTAGATTTAGATTTCTTATATTTAGAGAATTTTGCTAATATATCAACTATGACTCCTGAAGATTTTATAAAAGACATTTTGGTTGGAATATTTAAAGTAAAACATTTATTTGTAGGATATAATTATCATTTTGGATATAAATCCCTGGGAAACTCAGATAAATTAGTTGAACTTGGACATAAGTATGGATTTGGAGTAGATGTTTTTGCTCCCATACTAATAAATGAAAATATCGTTTCAAGCAGCCTTATTAGAAATTTGATAATTGGTGGACAGGTTGAAGAAGTAAAAGATTTTCTTGGAAGAGATTATTCTATTACAGGTAATATTATATATGGAAAGCAAATTGGGAAAAAGATTGGTGTAAGAACAGCTAATATCAGCATAAACAGAAGTTTTATCATTCCTAGAAATGGTGTATATTTTACAACCTCTTTTATCAATGGAAAGGTATACAAAAGTTTAACTAATATTGGTATGAATCCAACCTTTAAGGGAGACTCCTTAAATATGGAGACTCATTTGTTAGATTTCAATGAAGATATTTATGGTTCAAATATAGAAATATTTTTTTCAAAGAGAATAAGAGATGAAAAGACCTTCCCAAGCACTGAAGATTTGGTAAATCAAATTAATACTGATATAAAAATGAGATTGAACTATAAATAATAAAATTTACTTTACACAACTAATAACATATGATAAAATCAAGTTTGTTGAAGTTACCATTTGCCAGGTGTTCTGATTCACCGACGGAGTGCTTAGTTTATGGTTTATTAATAGGAGGTGAAGTTTATGTCAATAACAAAAGAAGTGAAACATGATATTATTATCAAGTATCAAGCTAAAGAGGGAGATACTGGATCTTCAGAAGTTCAAATTGCTATTCTTACAGAAAGAATAAACAATTTAAACGAACATCTAAAAGTGAATAAGAAAGATCACCACTCTAGAAGAGGTCTTTTAAAGATGGTTGGACAGAGAAGGGGATTACTTAATTATTTAAAATCAAAAGATATTGAAAGATATCGTGCGATTATTGAGAAATTACAATTAAGAAAATAAAGAGCGGGCTTTCCCGCTCTTTATTTTAAGGTTTTTTTACATAAAAGCAGGAAATACTATAACTATGAAGAATTATTTATACCTATCATAACTGTGGTATAATATGGTTATCCATGACTTAATTATGAAAGCCATGGACTTAGATTGAAAAAGGAGGTAATTAGTTGGAAGTTTTTAGTATGGATTTAGGTGGAAGACAGTTAAGTATTGAAATTGGAAGAGTAGCCCAATTAGCAGATGGATCTGTTATGGTTAAATACGGAGAGACTGTTGTATTGGTTACTGCTTGTGCTTCAAATAATCCGAAAGAAGGAATCGATTTCTTCCCGCTTAGCGTGGATTACGAAGAAAGATTATATGCCGTTGGAAAGATACCTGGAGGATTTATAAAAAGAGAAGGAAGACCTTCGGAAAAGGCTATTTTGTCTTCTAGATTAATAGACAGGCCTATAAGACCATTATTCCCGAAGGGGTATAGAAATGATGTTCAAGTGGTTGCTACAGTACTCTCAGTGGATCAAGACCATTCACCAGAAATTGTAGCCATGATAGGATCCTCAGCAGCATTATCAATTTCTACGATTCCATTTATGGGTCCCACGGGATCGGTGCTTGTTGGGCTTATTGATGGGCAGTTAATTTTGAATCCTAATGCAGAGCAAAGGGAAAAGAGTGACTTGCATTTGGTTGTTTCTGGAACAAAGGAAGCAGTTATGATGGTTGAAGCAGGTTCCAAAGAGATATCAGAAGATATTATGCTTGAGGCTATCATGTTTGCTCATGATAACATAAAAAAGATTGTAGCATTTATCGAAGAAATTCAACAAAAAATTGGCAAAGAAAAAAAAGAAATCAAAGTATTTAAAGTAGAAGAGTCTGTTGAAATGGCTATTCGAGAATTTGCAACCAATAGACTATCAGATGCAATAAGAACTGTAGAAAAACAGGAAAGACAACAAAATATTGATAAGGTTAACTTAGAAACATTCGAACATTTTAAAGAAGAGTATGCTGATAAAGAAAAAGATATTAGTGATGTCCTTTACAGAATTATGAAAGAGCAAGTAAGACGTTTAATTACTGAAGAAGGAATTAGGCCTGATGACAGAAAATTAGATGAGATAAGACCTATTACTTGCGAAGTTGGTATATTACCAAGAGTGCATGGTTCTGGTTTATTTACAAGAGGGCAAACACAGGTGTTAACAATAGCTACCCTGGGAGCCCTTGGAGATGTTCAGATACTTGATGGGCTAGGAGAAGAAGAAGCGAAACGATATATGCATCATTACAATTTCCCTCCATACAGTGTTGGAGAAACAAGATTTATGAGAGGGCCTGGAAGAAGAGAAATAGGCCATGGAGCTTTAGCTGAAAGAGCACTTGAACCTATGATTCCAAATGAAGAAGAATTTCCCTACACAATAAGGTTAGTTTCTGAGGTTGTAAGCTCAAATGGGTCATCATCTCAAGCTAGCGTATGTGGCAGTACATTGGCGCTGCTAGATGCAGGGGTGCCTATAAAAAAACCTGTAGCAGGTGTGGCTATGGGATTGATTAAAGATCAAGATAAAGTTGCAATTTTAACAGATATCCAAGGTATGGAAGATTTCCTTGGCGATATGGATTTTAAAGTTGCTGGAACAGATACAGGTATAACTGCAATTCAAATGGATATAAAAATTGCTGGGATAGATAGACAAATATTACAAAGAGCATTAGAACAAGCTAGAGTAGGAAGACTCTTTATTCTAGAAAAAATGAATGTGACTATAAATGAGCCAAGGAAAGAATTATCTAAATATGCGCCTAAAATCATTACAACAAAAATAGATCCAGATAAAATAAGAGATGTAATTGGGCCAGGCGGAAAAATGATAAATAAAATTATCGCTGAAACAAATGTCAAAATTGATATCGAAGATGATGGCCGTGTATTTATCGCTGCTATAAATGCAGAAGACGGCAAGAGAGCATTAAGTATCATAGAAGGTCTGACAAAGGAAGTTTTAGAAGGAGAGATATACTTAGGCAAAGTAATGAGAATTACTACTTTTGGAGCTTTTGTTGAGATATTACCTGGTAAAGAAGGACTTGTTCACATCTCGAAGCTTGACAAGAAACGTGTTGAGAAAGTTGAAGATGTGGTAAGTATTGGTGAGGAGATTCTTGTTAAAGTAACTGAGATAGATAGACAAGGAAGGATTAATTTATCAAGAAAAGATGCGATAAGTGAGCCTGAAGAAGTTGCAACTGAAGAAAACAACAAGAAAGAATCATAAACCTTCAGGTTTATGATTCTTTCTTGTTATTAGTTACCTCTATTATGAATATTATTAACTAATATTCATAGGAGGTGTTTTGATGAGACTTTATATCATAAATACAAAAAAGGTTTTTAGAGGAATTGTACTCATTTTCACAATCACTTTGCTTATATCAATGGTTATGAAAATGAGTAAAGATACTTTAAACTACTATGACCCCATCTATAAAGGCGATGAAAATAATATGGAAGTTGCTTTTGCATGCAATGTTGTATGGGGAAACGAATATTTGGAACAGATAATGAAAATATTAAATGACAAAGGGATAGAAATTACATTCTTTGTTGGCGGAAGTTGGGCAAATAACAATAAAGATCTATTGGCTCAGTTATATCAAGATCAACATGAAATAGGAAGCCACGGGTATAAGCATATTAAATATACTACTTTAAATTCTCCGCAGCTGAAAGAAGATATATTAAAATCAGAGCAGGCCATTGAAAGTATTATAGGGTATAAGACCAAGCTGCTTTCACCGCCCTATGGTGATGTAAATGAAAGAGTGGCAACTATTGGAGAAGAATTGGGATATAGCGTGATAATGTGGAGTATAGATACAATAGATTGGAATACCAAAGATTATAATAAGATTTTATCCAGAATAAAAAACAAACATCATCCTGGTGCTATTATTTTGATGCATCCAACTGAATCAACTGTGAAAGCTTTACCAGATATGATACAAATGTTACAGGAAAAAGGTTATAAAATAGTTACAGTAAGCGAAATAATAAATTAAGTTGCATTGAAAAAGAGACATATAACGATATGTATATGTGACTTTCAGGAGGAAGAAATGTATAGAAAAGAACAATTATCTAACGGAGCAAGAATTGTTACAGAAGAAATAAACTATGTAAATTCAGTATCCATAGGAATTTGGGTCAGAGTAGGCTCTAGAAATGAAGAGAAGAGTACGAATGGAGTATCGCATTTCATAGAGCATATGCTTTTTAAAGGAACTAAAAATAGAACAGCAAAAGAAATTGCCAATTCAATCGATAAGATTGGAGGGCAATTGAACGCATTTACTGCTAAAGAATGCACATGCTATTATGCAAAGGTATTGGATAGTCATTTTGATATTGCACTTGATGTACTTTCAGATATGTTTTTTAATTCCAATTTTGATCCAGTGGAAATAGAAAAAGAAAAAGGTGTAGTTCTTGAAGAAATAAGCATGTATGAAGACTCACCAGAAGATCAAGTCCATGACTTATTTAGTCAGATGGTCTGGTCTAATAATCCATTAGGTATGCCTGTGCTAGGAACTGTTGATTCACTAACATCCTTAACTAAGGAAAGTATTTTTAAATATTATCATAATAATTATATACCTGAAAATATTGTTATTTCAGTAGTTGGAAATATAAAACATGAGGCTGCTATTGAAATGATAAGAAAGAAATTTGAATCCTTTCAAATAGATCATAAAATTGAAAGAGAAGAAAAAGAACCTGATTTTAATCCGAATTATTATATTAAGAATAAGGATACAGAACAGGTGCACCTTTGTGTAGGCTTTAATAGTGTTGACTTATCTAATAAATCTATATATTCTTTATTAGTATTAAATAATTTGTTAGGCGGAAGCATGAGTTCGAGACTTTTTCAAAAGATAAGAGAAGAAAAAGGATTGGCATATTCAGTATTTTCCTATCCCTCCTCCTATCATGATTGTGGATTATTTTCAATATATGCAGGGCTAAAGCCGGCACAAATAAATAATGTAGCTTCTATTATAATTGAAGAAATCGAGCTACTCAAAAATAAAGGCATCTCGGAGAATGAGCTTTTTGACTCTAAGGAGCAATTAAAGGGCAGCTATACATTAGGATTAGAAAGTACTAGCGGAAGAATGATATCTATTGGGAAATCAGAACTGCTTCTCAATAAAATTTATTCACCAGTCCAGGTGTTAGAGAAAATAGATCATGTCAACATGGATAGTGTAAATGATATGATTCATAGAGTTTTCAATTTCGATAATATGGGGGCAACTTTAATAGGAAAAGTGGAGAAGAATTTATCATTAAGAGACTTGTTTGCTAAATAAGACAATTTTAGCAGATTGTCTTATACATATTTTAACGCATAAGGAGTTGTAGTATGGATAAGGTAAACATAAAGATTAAGCGTGTATCAGAGAAACTGGACTTTGAAAAAGGTATGCCTAAATATGCAACACAAGGGTCGGCCGGAATGGATATTCATGCATGCATAGATGAGAGTATAATGATTAATCCCGGCGAAATTCAAATGATACCTACGGGATTAGCAATTCAAATATTAGATCATCACGTTGGAGGATTTATTTTTCCTAGAAGCGGATTATCAAGCAAGTATGGAGTTTCGATGATTAATTGCGTTGGTGTGATAGACTCAGATTATACCGGAGAAATAATATGCCCAATGGTGAATCATAGCAAAGAATCATACGAAATAAAGAATGAAGAGAGGATTGCCCAGATTGTTTTTTTACCAATTTTGCAGGCTGAATTTTCTCTTAGTGAGGAATTTTGCGATACTACTAGAGGTCAGCGAGGTTTTGGCTCTACAGGAAAATAATTTATGTCATAATAATCGAAGCGGACAATATATATATTGTAATGATTAAACAGTAATATAATTTGTACGTGGGGTGAAAATATGAGATTAAGTAAGTTGAATGGTAAAGAAATAGTTTCCCTTCCCGATTGTGAGAGACTTGGATATTTAGGTGATTGCGATATGATAATCGATCAGGAAACAGGCAAAATAAGATCACTTGTTGTTCCAGAAGGTCGAGGACAATTATCATTTTTTGTTGACAAAAGATATCTTGAAATACCCTGGGAGAGAGTCAAAAAGATTGGTAATGATATGATTATTATAGATTTTGGAGATATACTGTAATTATAAAAAATAAGCAAAAGAATATGTACATATTCTTTTGCTTATTTTTTATAAAAGAAAGCTTAAGAATTGGACAAACACGGCATTACAATAAATAACATACTATATAATAGTTATTTCAGGAGGCGATGCTTTTGGATCAAAACTCTGCTACCAGGTATTTGATTGTCGGTGGGGATGAAAGAATGTTGGAATTAGCTAGTATATTCAGAAACAACAATTTGGATATCAGCACTTTCGGACTTGATCTTCTCCATAATGATAATGTTCATTCCTATAAAGACATAGAAACTGCTATTGATAATTCTGATATAATAATTGGCCCTATCCCCTTTGCATCACAGGATAATATAATGAATGCGAAATATTCCAATACAACAATTGATATTTTGAACCTAATTAAACAAATAGGAAAAGAGAAGACCTTATTAGGAGGTTCTATAAGCGCTAATACGAGAGAAATATTAGACAATAACAATACTAAATACTTTGATTATAATAAGGATGAAGGATTTCAAATTAAAAATGCTATTGCTACTGCTGAGGGAGCTTTAGCAATCATAATAAATGAAACGGATAATACCATATATAAGAGTAATATTATGGTATTGGGTTATGGCAGGATAGGAAAAGTACTATGCAATTATTTAAAAGCGCTAGGGGCTAATGTATACGTAGAAGCACGAAAAGAAGCTGACCTAAATTGGATAGATGTTAACAAATTAATACCTGTAAAAATTAGTGAGTTAGAAAACTATCTAAGCAATATGGATATCATTATAAATACAATTCCAAGTCTGATATTAGATGAAAAAAAATTATATTATATACAAAACGATACATTCATATTAGACTTAGCTTCAAAACCCGGAGGCGTTGACTTTGATTATTGTACATCTAATGGTATCAAAGCAATACATGCATTAGGTTTACCTGGAAAAGTAGCATATAAAACTTCTTCAGAAATCATTTTTGATACTATTAGAAAACTGCTTAATACTATATAATGATGAAAGGAGACAAATATGGAAATTACACATAAAAATATAGGGCTTGCCATTACAGGATCATTTTGTACTTTTGCAAATGTATATGATGAAATTAGCAAGTTAATTGAATATGGAGCAAATGTAATACCCATATTCTCATATAATGCTTCAAGCATGGATACCAGATTTGGCACAGCAAAAGAATGGTTGGAAAAGATTGAAAAACTTACTGGAAATAAATCAATTTTAACAATTCCCGAAGCTGAGCCAATAGGACCTCAAAATTTACTTGATATATTACTGATTGCCCCATGTACTGGCAATACCTTAGGGAAACTAGCAAATGCTATAACAGATACACCAGTATTAATGGCAGCCAAATCACATATTAGAAATGGAAAACCTATTATTATTG
>JAUQXG010000022.1 GCA_030834765.1 Lutispora sp. | reverse complement strand
AGGATCAGGAGCTTGCAAATTTGCATTTGCAGACCCAGACGATTCTAAATGCAGTGAGCAGCTGTATTGTGATGCTGAATAATGATAGAAAAGTAGTGCTTTGCAACAAAAAATTTGAAGAAGTGTTTGAAATCCATAAAGAAGATGTTATTGATATAAATATAGAGGTATTAAAGAAAAGGATAAATTTCCAAAACAAAGATATTTCAGTTGTAACCTTAAAGGATAAGGAAGATGTGCTTTATGAAGTGTCTGCAACCTCCCTTAATGGCAGTAAAAAGGACTTACTGTTATATGTATCTTTAATTAAAAATGTAGAAGGGGAAAGGATAGGGGTAATATGTGTAGGTAACGATATTACTGAGTTAAAAAAGGCACAGGAAAAAATGGCGCAACAGGAAAAACTGGCTCTTCTTGGACAAATGGGTGCTAGTATTGTGCATGAGACTAGAAACTATCTTACTACAATTAAAGGGCGCTGTCAGCTGCTTGATATTTTTATAAAGGATGAAAGCGTTAAGAAACATACTGCGAAAATTAGTAATGATATTGATGAAGTAAATAGAATCATGAGTGAATTCCTGTTTCTATCAAAACCCAAAGAGTCAGAGATGGAGGAGGTTTCTATACTAGACATATTCAGCTCTATAAAAAGTATGGTAGAGACTTCTTCCCTTGCAAAAGGAATAAATGTAGACTTTCATTTATGCAAGGAAGAAAGATATATCATGTGCGATGATGCTCAGATAAAGCAGGTGATATTAAATATATGCAAGAATGCAATAGATGCCATGGCTGATATTGATGATGCAAGGTTAAGCGTTGAAACAGGTTATGATGAATGCACCGATGAGATGTATATTAAAGTCAGTGATAAGGGCAGAGGTATTTTGAAAGAGCATCTTGAAAGAATAGGAACTCCATTCTTTACTACAAAAAAAAGCGGAACAGGTCTTGGATTAAATGTTTGTTATAAAATAATTAAGGCACATGGAGGAAGAATAGAAATAGAAAGCGAACTAGATAAAGGTACAACTTTTACAGTAATCATACCATGTATAGAAGATGAAGAAGATGATAATGTAGTATAATTTGAATTTGATATTTTGGGAGGTTTTTTATTGAAGGTTATTTTAAAACGCTTTGTTAGATTATTTGTTGGGCTTTTCCTTTACTCACTTGGAATTGTTTTGACTATAAATGCAAATTTAGGATTAGCTCCTTGGGATGTCTTTCATCAGGGTATTTCAAGAATCACAGGAATTACAATGGGGCAGGCTAGCATCGGTATTGGGCTTTTAATTGTGGTATTAAACTTTGCCTTTGGTGAAAAGGTTGGTTGGGGCACAATCTCTAATATGTTTTTTATAGGATATTTCTTGGATATATTGATGATTCATAATGTAATACCTGTGTTTGATCATGTGATACTTCAATTCATTATGCTTATACTTGGTATGTTTGTAATCGCTTTAGCCACATTTTGCTATATAGGCGCAGGATTTGGATCTGGGCCTAGAGACGGACTTATGGTCGGACTCACTAAAAAAACAAATAAATCCGTGAGATTTATAAGAAACAGCATTGAAATGAGTGTACTTGCAGCTGGCTATTTAATGGGTGGCTTTATAGGCATAGGTACACTGATTACTGCAATAGCAGTGGGATATTTCGTACAATTTGTCTTTAAAATTTTCAAGTTTGATGTGGCTAATGTAAAGCATAGATTTATAGATGAAGATATCGTTTACATTAAGGGATTGTTTCATAGAGAGAAAAAAGAAACCAACGTAGAAGAATGATTCAAGAAGCTAGATAGGTAGGAAAAGGTCTCAGCGAGAGCCTTTAAATATGGTGTTATTTGAAGAGAGCAACATTTTTTAAAACATACATTTAATATGCGTTATAATATTCTATACAA
Organism: Lutispora sp.; assembly: GCA_030834765.1. GTDB lineage: Bacteria > Bacillota > Clostridia > Lutisporales > Lutisporaceae > JAUQXG01. The sequence goes on along the minus strand of JAUQXG010000022.1, from coordinate 3,973 downwards.
TATTAAGAAGCAGAAAAACCTTGGAGGAACATTATAGATAGGGACTAAAATTGGAGGTGTTTGCATGGTGAAGATGATAGTTGGACTCTTTACGATTGTTTTAACATTATTAACAATTTTTATTCTGTTATTACTATATAAAAGGCAAACATCCATCTTAACAAAAGTATGTTTGCTTTCTTTAGTTTTATTAGCACTAGCCCAAAATATGTATATATGGAATTATAATACATTAAAAGATTCTGATGAAGCGACTTTTAAAAATAGCACCATACAAAAAACAATTTTACCTGAAGAAGTTTTAACAACTGTAAAACTGCAATTGCAGAAAAAAGGAATCCAGTTTGTTAATGAATTTTGCTCCTCTGATATTAAACATGTCCAAATTGATACTGATGATGATTACGAGATCATTATTCATAATAAAAATTTAGAAGATACTAATTTTATACTATTAGACTATATAGATGGAAAATATGAAATATTACTAACGAATCAAAATATAGAAGACTATTATGCAATGAGCAATAATTTATATCTCATACTTATTAGTAAGCTAAAAAGCTTTGGAACAGGGGTTGCTGAATCAAATTATTTAATATATAAAAAAGAAAGCAATTCTTATTCTTTCTTACTTACCATAGTAAAGGATTCTATTCATGCTAAGGTTGATAATATGAAAGTAGAGAAGCGTGCTGGAAGTATAAATATAATAGATGATAAACTTATATATTCTTATGTTGATTTATTATTAATAGAGAACATTGAAATATTAGAATCAAAAAAGCAGGAAGAATATCATCTGTTGCAATAAGCTGATTGAATGGCTTATATTACTTGAATTTTATTAAAGTTATTCTATCAATACAATATCGAATTCAAATGGAAACTCTGCTACTTTTTTAGATGCAAAATCCACATCATATCCCATACCATCTTTATAAAAAAAACCGTGACTTAATTCGATTTTTATATAACACATATTTTCATCGTTTTCATTATTATGCTTAAAATACCACGATTCAAATGCTTTTATTAATTTAGTTCTTATTTCATCATTTCCCTCTTTGAAAGGATGTCCTATATTATATGCCAAACCGCTAAATCTATAAAGTTTATTACACATAGCTACTCTTGGGTTAGCTTCCATTTCAATAACTTTCTGTGAGTTTGCATAGGTTACAGTATAAAATGCACCATTATTATAAAATGCATCAATAAACCTAACAGACGGCACATTATCGTTTGTTGTGGCTAAAGCAAACTGATAATCTTTGGCGAATAATTCTTCCAAGACTTTTAGACTTTTCTCTAATGTAATCATTTTACTTTTCCCCCTATTTGATAGAAAATCATTATTTTTACATCAGTAAATAAAAATAGACTTGTAAATATTTTCATTCTAGCACATCATGAAAAGTCCTTCAATATGAATAACTGAAGCATGTGTACCCGATATACTTCATTTAAAGACCGTTATGAAGCGGTTTATGGCTGCTTTTGTATATGAATTTGAGGCAAACAATTATTTTAATGTGTGTGGAAGTCAATGATTAGCTTACCGTCTTCAAATTTCACAAAAGAGTTAGTTGTTGATTTTTTACTACCCTCTTTATCCTTAATAAAATAGCCTGTCCTAAATACTGAAAGAAGGATACCTATAAGACACATATTTATTAAAAGATAAGAGCTGCTTTGTGAAATGAAAGGCAGCGAAAGCGGTGCAAAAAGCTGAAAGCCTAGATTGGTCAAAACATAAAACACGGTTTGTATTGCAATTGTTAAAGTTGCGGCTGTCGAAACGAACAAACCAAGAATGCTTTTCTGCTTTGTACAAAGGACAAATGCACGAATAATGAATACACTTAACAATGCTACAACAATCATAAAGGTAAACCATCCAAATCTATGGATGATGTATGTAAGTAAAAAATCGTTGTTTATCCCTGGCAAAATCTGTACTGGGGATAATTGTTGAAAATTTTCAGGGAGAGTACCTTGTCCTATAAATTTGGCACCTGACAAAAGTTGTTTTGTCCTAGTTGCCATGTATCCTGCACCCATAGGGTCAATGAAGGGAGAAAAAGCCAGAGTGATCCTTTTCCATACAATGCCGCTGCTAAATATCATGAACAAGGATACTGCCATAGGAAGATAAACAAGCAGTAAGGCATAGAGCGTTTTTACTCGAAACCAATTTTTTAAAATAGCCATAGTAAGCACCACAAGACAGCATAGAGCAAGGAGTAAGGAAGATGTGATACTTGGAATGATTATAGAAATTGCAAAGGATACTGCAAAAAATAATCCGCAAAGAATAATTCCGGGATACCCTTTATTTCTCATGCTGTAAACAGTCCCTGCAAAGGATGTTGGAAACAATAAAAGCAGATAGGAAGCATAAATATACCTGCCATTTATAGGTCTTGATATAGCCATCAAAAAGATGATTAACCCAACCAATAACAAAAATATTGTTTTTGGATATTTGCCTATGAAAGTAAAATCTATGTAGTAGCAAAGAGCCATTAAGCCTATTCCTACTATTGTAAAAATTAATTGTCGATAAAATAACTCTAAACCATTAAAATCCTGAGGAGAGGTAAAAATCCTTATAAAAATTCCTGTAAGCAATAATAAAAACGTAAGTCCAATAATGGACCATTCAGGCTTTGGCCTGTGTGTGCGGTCAAGCTCTGTACCGACCATAATGGGATCACCCATTTGCTCAATAGCTTTTAGTGTTGCAGTTTCATCATCAATTCCCTGGGACTTAAAAGCCTCTTTTTGGTCATTTATATGGTTTTCAATTTCTTCGTAAATCTCGCCGTGAATTTTTTTGCATCTAATCTGATTGCAAATTGCATCAAGATACTGCTTTGTTTTAGTATGCTTCTGCAAGAGTAGCACCCCCTTGTAGGACTCGATTGACAGCCGAGGAATAGGTTTGCCATTCTGCCTTTTTATCAGCAAGCAAACCCTTACCCTTTTTTGTTATGTTGTAATACTTTCGCACCCTTGCACAGTCGGCATTATCATCATAAGAACAAACCATTCCCTGTTGCTCAAGGTTGTGAAGCAAAGGATAAAGCGTTCCTGCTTTAAGGGCAAAGGTATCATCAGACTTCTTTGATAACTCTTCAATCATCTGATATCCATACATATCCTTATCCTCAAGCAGCTTTAGTATAAGCATCGTTGTGCTGCCATTTAATAAACTCTTTTCAATTGCCATAAACTCGACTCCCTATATATAGATTATCTATATATGATATATCGACAACCTATATATGTCAAGCAGGTAAATATAATGGAATAGAAGATAATTTTAACTATAGATAGAAGTGATAATCATTATTCATGTTATTGTTTCTTTTGTGATATGTACGATGAAGACTCTGATGTAAGCATTGATTTTACTAAAAGAAATTGAAAATTTGTAGCCTCTTGCCTGCTGCTGGTGTGGTTGAAGAATTGTTAAAATAGTGTCATCATGATTTTAAGATCACTTTATGGAACTCTTACATCATCATGCATGGCTACAAAAGCGGAGACATAGCTGAAAAAATACACATTAGGGGAGAAGTAAATATGGTTTTAAATGATGAAAAATATTATTTTCAGCCAGAGTATATGTGGAAAAGGCAGGATAGCATTATAGATGCTATATATGAAGCGGTTTGTGCTGTAGACAAAGATGGGATAGTAATTATTTGGAATACAAAGGCAGAGAGGCTTTATGGAATTTTGAAAGAAGAGATCATAGGGAAGAATATAGAAGAATTTTTCCCTGATGCTGTGATAAACATAGTAAGAAAAAGCAAGAAAACCATAGAGAACAAATATCACTCTCCTAGGGAAGGATCCTATATATTAGCGAATGCCCTTCCTGTGTATGTAGATGGAGAGTTTGCCGGGGCAGTATCTACAGATCGGGATATTACAGAGGTGAGAATGCTTCATTCTGAATTAG
>JAUQXG010000268.1 GCA_030834765.1 Lutispora sp. | reverse complement strand
CTGATAGGAAGCTGCTTAGCTCCTTACCAATTTGCGTACTATAGTCTGGAAAATCGCAGTAACCTATCCTAAAACCCATGTCAGTAAGCTTTTTGCTAAGCAATTTAGATTGAGTTTCCTTACCAGACTGATCTATACCCTCAAAAGTAATTATTTTCCCTTTTCTCATTTAGTACCCCCCAAAACTCCAAAGTATTTTATAAATTTTTTATTGCATTCATATATATATTCATTATTGCAGTTTCCTCAACTACTTCCAGTAAATTATATGCTTGGGAAATACCTGATCCAACTGTAACGACTCCGTGTTTCTCAATTAAAACAGCATTACAATCCTTTAAATTATATGAAACAGATTCAGCCAGCATTTTACTACCATATGGCTCAAAATGGACGATTGGTAGTTTCGGTATAAATATTGCGCTTTCTGGACTTATAGGCATTATCTGCTTATTTAGAAAAGCAAACGTTGTAGCCGCGGGTGAGTGTGTATGAATAATGCAGTTAATATGTGGCCTATTTTTATATATTTCTAGATGCATTAATTTCTCAGATGAAGGCTTGTTATTCCCTGATATATAATTACCTTCAATATCTAAAACTACTAAATCCTCTGGCTGAATATCTGCTAATGAAAGACCACTTGGCGTTATTAATATCTCATTATTAATTCTTATACTAACATTTCCACTTAATCCATTGGCTAGCTTTCGTTCGTGTATCTTTATGCAAACATTCGCTAGGCTTATCAACAACTCATTTTCCACTAAATAATTTCCTCCTATTATATATTTACCCTATTATCATTTTGAACATGCAAAATCTAATTTATCTACTAGAATAAATATTACTATATAGGATTACTTACTGCAAGTAAAAAGCTGTAAAGCCATATCTACTAAAGCGAAAGCTGCTAAAGGCAACTTTCACCTAGCAGCTTTATATTTCCACTGTATCTAATTGTTTTTCTTCTGTTTGTATCGATTCCAATATTTGTTTAGATTGTATGATAGATAGTATTACATCATTGTAATCAGATACAATAGAAATTTCTTTAGATATTTCTAAATCAGCTACTTTCAATACATCCCCACTTTTATATTTTGAAACATCCAAAGTAATGGATGAAGGAATCTTCTCCACCTCACCTTCAACTTCTATCATACCTATTTGTCTATTTATTACCCAGCCATTTTTCTCAATTGCTTCACCGTTTAAGACCATTATAGGAATCTCAGCATGGATTATTTCATGTAGCAGTACTGGCATAAAGTCAATATGTATTAAACTATTAAAAACAGGGTCTCTTTGAATCTCTCTTATTACTGCTGGGGTTTCTTTCCCTTTAACATTCAGTTTTACTATCACATGCTCTCCATTCTTGGATATTATGGTATTTAACTCATTAGCATCTACTTTCAGTAATGTGCCCCCATCAACATTATTGTATAGAATTGCTGGCACATAATTATTCTTTCTTAATCTTCTAGATTCCCCTTTGCCCGATGAACCTCTTATATCAGCATTTAAATCAATTTTTTTCATAATTTCCCTCCATATATATATTCACATATGGAGTGTTCCCTAAAAAATTATATTTTAAACAAACCTATATACTACCCCTTCTTTACATTCTGTCCATACTTTGCAAAGATAACTCTAAACAATGGATATGATACGCCTAGTATAAGTCCCATTTGTACGGCTCTTGTTATATTCCAATCGCCTCTAAAAAGCCCTCTACCAACGAATCCTACCGCAATGGCAACAAAAGACAACCAAAGCATACTTAATATCAATTTTTTTATATCTACTTTCATATAAATATCACCACCATAATTATTCTAAATTTATCACTTTAAAAACTTAGTTCCTAAATACTTCTTAATTATTTCAGGATCACTTTCAGCATCCAGTAATATTGACTCTCTATCCGTATCTTCAAAAATCACTTCTATAGTAGAGCAGCCTTTGCTGAACTGTTCTAATACTGTATCCTCAGCCACTTCTCTATATTTGATATTTTTCCTTACCTTCTCTTTCTTTATGAATTCTCTAGCAAAAAAGCTGCCAGAAATTCTTATTATCTTAATATAGTTCATTATCTCCCTCCATCTAGTATAAATCTGGTCTTCTATCTGATAAATAATCAATTCTTGACTTAACTAAGTTTATCATATTTATATCTATATCAAAACTCTTATATTGTTCTTTATGATCAAATATATATATGACTTCTCCTAGTGGGGAAATCATCATGGAATTACCATTAAATACATCTTGCTCATATTCACCAGCGATGTTACACGCTACAATAAAAATTTGATTTTCTATTGCTCTTGCCCTTAAAAGGATATTCCAATGCTCTATTCTTTGTGAAGGCCATTGTGCAGATACAAACAATATTTTAATTCCTTGTACAGCTAGTTTTCTTGTTAATTCAGGAAACCTTAAATCATAACATATGATTAGACCGCATTTTATTCCTTCAATTTCAAAGATACAAGTTTCACTTCCTCCAGTAAAATACTCATTTTCTTTCATTGATTTGAATAAATGTATTTTATCATAGCTTGCTACAATCTCACCCCTCCTATTTATCACAAAGGCTGAATTATATAATTTTTCTTTTATACTGTTTGCAAAGGAACCAGATATAATATCTGTATTGTATTTCTTTGCCATATCTTTTATCAGATTTAATGTAGGTTTTCCTTCTATATCGGAAATCTCATTTATTTTATTGAAATAAAAGCCTGTTGTCCACATTTCAGGTAAAATTATAACATCTGGTTTTTCTATTATGGCATTTTCTATAAGATATTTAGCCTTTTCCCTGTTTGATATGGGGTCTTCTGCCTTTACATTCATCTGTACAATTGACACTTTTATATTGTTCATAAAAGCTCTCCGATCATTTTATATATATTATTTTACCTTTTTATTCTATATCAATCTGATTATCTTATTTTTCAAGCAGGTTTCAATATCTAGCTCTTTCTCGACTGTATTAAAGCTTATTTTCATTCTTTTGCTTTTATCAGAAAAAATCTCTTCAATCATGCCTTCTCCATAAATCTTGTGATAAATCCGTTGACCAATTTTCATCTGATCTTTACTTAATTGTTTCCCATCAGTTATTTCTTTTATAAATCTTGATGCTTGAGCTTTTTTATTATATCTATTCTTAGGAGAAATGATAAACAACCTTTTTTTAGCTCTAGTCATTCCAACATAAAAAAGTCTTCGCTCCTCTTCTATTATATCATCAGATACATTGTTATCTTTAATATATGGAACAAGTCCATCTATACATCCAATTAAGAATACAGTTTCATACTCCAGGCCTTTTGCCTTATGCATGGTAAGCAGCCGCACCCCATCTACATTTTTATTTTTTCCAGACTTATATATATTTGTTTTTAAATTATTTATATGAACTAGAAACTCAGGTATTGTATTATATGATTTTGAAGAAGTCTCAATATCTTCCGCAGTTTCTACAAGTCCTATGGCATCGACACCCTTATTTAAGGCATATTCTTTCAGATAGTCATCATACCCAATATATTTTCTAATAAACTTTATGGCATCTTTTGCAGTCATACTTTTCATTCTTTTTAAACTACTATTCAATTCCACTAATAAGTTTTTTTGATTATAATTTAATTCTTCTTCTAGTATAAGATTATCAATCATACAGTTTTGTTTCGCATGGCTTGCCAGTATATCTCTTCTAATATATCTTTTAGGCTTATTTACAATTCTGATAAAATCATTATTGTTATACCCCTGAGATAAATTTAAGTAGCCTAAAATATCATTATATACCCAATGATTATATAAAGTTGATAATCCATCAAGGGCATGAAATGGAATATTATTGCATACAAGTGCATCAACAATGGCTCTAGCTTGTAGATTTGTCCTATATATAACCGCTATTTCTGATAAATCAATATCTTTTTTAGATAATTCTAGTACTTGTTCAACTATTATTTCTGACTCTTTTTCAAAATCATCAACATAGAAAATAGTAGGATTTTCACCATTATCATTTACTGTATTGATAACTTTGGAAAATCTGTTCTTATTATAACTTATTACAAGATTTGCTGCATTAATAATAAGTCCAGTACTTCTGTAATTTGTATCTAATATTATTCTAACAGCATTCCTATAATATTTCTCAAAATCGAGCATGATATCGGGTGCTGCACCTCTAAAAGAATATATACTCTGATCATCATCTCCCACAACAAATAAATTATTCTTAGGAGAGGCAATTAGTTTTATACACTCAAATTGTACAGGATTAATATCTTGAAATTCATCAACATTAATATATTCATATTGCCTTCTAATTTGTTCAAGTATCTTACCATTGTTTTTTAGTAAATAAAAACAATCTCGTAGCATATCATCGTAATCAAACTTCATAGAAGACTCTTTTATTTCATCAACCTTTTTATAAATTTGTCTAAAGAAATCATTTTTACATGAATATGCATTGTAATGGTTAATATCAATAAAAGTATTCTTTAGGTAACTAATCTCATTTATGATTTCTATTATTTCTTCAGTCTCACCAGAAATTCCAAAATTATTATTCCTTATTATGTTTCTTAAAATGATTATTTTTTCTTGTTCATCCATTAAATTTTCAAGTTTGTATCCTTTATACTCTTGAAGAATTCTAAAAAAAACAGAGTGAAAGGTACCAAAAGTGACATCACTATATCTATTTTTAGAGTAGGCTTTGAAGCGTTCTTTCATTTCGTTTGCTGCCGCCCTGCTGAAAGTTACAACAAGTATTTTCGAAGGTTCAATTCTAAAATTGTTAATCATATATAAGATTCTGGCTGTTATTACTGTTGTTTTACCTGATCCTGGACCTGCTACCACAAGACAAGGGCCGGAGTTGTGTTTAACAGCCTTCAGCTGCTCAATATTTAGTTTCATCTCACTATTTTTCAATATAACACCTACATGTAATTTAATTTTCAAGTTTGCAATAATAAGAGAGTATTCATGAATACTCTCTTATTATTGGTTTTATGGTTCTAAACCTTTTTTATATGCTTTCATGTTTATATCAACCATTTTTTGTGGCAAAGTTTCTTATATGCCTCTCCAATAAAATCTTTACATTCTTGATATGGCCTTATGACCTGACATTAAATGCTTCAATCAAAAATAGCTCTTACAATTAAAAAACTACTTATTGCCCGCTATTACACTTCCTAATGCTATTGACAGCAGTTTAGATTCTGACGAATCAGATCTGGAAACCAAAACAATAGGCACTTTTGCTCCCATGATAATCCCTGCAGATTTTGCATTTGCAAAGTATGTTAATGACTTTCCTAATGCATTCCCAACTTCATAATAAGGCACTAGAAGAATATCTGCTTTACCGCCACCTTCACCCTTATAACCTTTATGCTGACAGGCTTCTATGCTAATAGCCAAATCTAGGGCAACTGGTCCATCAACAACCACATTTATAGATTGCCATTTTTCTTTCATTTCTGAAATAGCTTTTGCATCTACCGTAGCTGGTATTTTAGGATTTACAATCTCTGCTCCAGCAAGGCAAGATACATATATTTTATCTAATCCTATGGCCTTTGTTACCTCTATAGCATTTTCTAATATTTGTACCTTTTGATTTAAATCTGGTGCTACGTTCATTCCTCCATCTGTTAAAAACATTAGCTTATCATAAGATGGAACTTGGTAAACCATTACATGGCTAATTAAATTATTTGTTCTTAATCCTATTTCCTTGTCTAAAACTGCTCTCATAATATCTGCAGTTTGTAAAATGCCTTTCATTAAAAATTCGGCTTTATTCGTACTTACAAGTTCAACTGCTTTTCTTGCAGATTCTATAAGGTCTAGCTCATTAATAATATGATAACCTTTTATTGAAACACCTAGTTCTGTTAGTATTTGAATAATCTTTTCTTCATCCCCTATAAGGATGGGGTCTATTAAACCAATAAGTTTTGCTTCATTAACGGCCTTTAATACATCCTCATCTTGTGCAGCAGCTACAACAAGCCGCATTTTTTTTTGGCTTTTTGCCTTTAAAATTAATTCATCAAAATTTCTTATCATTTTCCACCTCGTACTTAATTTTTTAGCAATGCTATAATTATCGTGCAAAGCATTCGTATTGAATTATTCTACAAGTTAACTTCAAATCCTTTAAAAATATACTATTTTTAATATCCAAGCTCCTCATTAATTATTATTACTTCCATCTGAGTTTTAGAGGGTTTTTTATCAATTACTGTCATAACATTACACATACGCTCGGGGCTATAGCAGTCTATACATTTTCCATTGATTGCACATGGTGTATTGAGCTTTAACCTTCTTGCATTTTTGTAAGTATTGGATTTAATTCTTTCAACTGCACTATCAAAATCACTTGTGATTTTATTTATGCCACATATTATATAAACTTTTTTAGGTCCATAGATCATCGCTGAAACTCTATTCCCTACCCCATCTATATTTACCAATTGCCCTTTTTCTGTTAAGGCATTTGTGCTGGTAAGATATACATCACTTTTGGATGCCAAATTTCTAGCTTCATCCATCTTTTCGGCTGAATTTTCTAGCCAATGAAAAGCTACATTATTTCCTCTATTTATTAATTTTTGTGGAATTTCTAATGACATTATTGTCATGGATCCACCGATTCCAACAGTAGCACTATTTTCAATTTCATTTAAGAGATGGTTTATGGCCTCATTTGAATTTTCAAAGTAAGAAGCAGAAATTTTATTTTTCAATAATGATTCCATGGTCTTTTTTACTCTATCTTCCATTTTAAACCTCCATATATAATAAAATGATAGCCCTTACAGCTATCATTATTATAACATATACTATATTATTTGAATATTTCAGAAAGTTTTTTCTTCTCGGCCACGAAAAACGATAATCCATCTATAGTTTTTGTGGTGCCAGGTATTGTTGAAATATTAATCTTTTCAACTTTAACATCTTTCGCTTTGGTAGCATAATAAAGCATTTGATTAGGAGTCATATTCGTCTTAACATTTTTTGTAATTGGATCTTGAAGCTTAAAAATATTTAATATAACATTTCCATTAAGCACCTTCTCAAATCCCAATTTTACTATTTGCTGCTGCATCTTTATTCTCCCTAAGTCACCCTCAGGATATCCGCCACCTTTATTGTTCTTTCTCCATCTCAATAGTTTTATAATATCGTCACCATTTTTTACTACTTGTCCCTTTTCAAAATGAATATGAAGATTATCCATAGGATCATCATAGTTCATATTATTAGGTATTTCCACTTCTATACCTCCTATTGAATCAACAATGGATTTTACGGCATTATAGTCTACTTCTACATAAAAATTTATAGGGACACCAGTTAGCTGACTTACACTTTTTACTACTTCATCGGCACCACCATTTCCATAGGAAGCATTAATCTTTTTTTGAGCAGTATTGTTATGGCCTTTTCTCGGAAAATAAGTATCCCTCGGTATTGAATATATTTGAATTTCATCTTTCTTTGTATCAAGTTTACATAGCATCATTGAGTCAGAAAGACCTTTTGCAACTCCAAATACCAGAACATTTACGGTATTATCTGGCTTTGGATAGCCTTCTGCACCTTCACCAACTGTTAATTTATTAAGAAAAACATATGTTAAAGAGTATAAACTAATAGCAAATACTAAAATTAGTATTAATATAAACTTTAGTATGTTTTTCATTTTGTTATTTTTCAAGAATTTACCCCCGCTTAAATAATTATTTTTTGTTATACACTCTTTTTTCTCCTGACTTAGAAACATCGTAATACGCAGCTACTTGTAAATTATTTAATTTTACAATATTATTAATATCTTCATATTTATCCTTTTCAAATTTTGCAGCTAACCCACAACTCGCTGCAATTTCCCTAGGAACAGGTATTATGTTTATTAAAACACCTGCTTCTTTCAGTACCTTTTCAAATTTTATGGCATGATGCGTAGAATTAAATACTGCTAAATAATAATCAAAATTCATTTTTCAATCACTTCCTACAAATTTCGTTCTAATCTATTATAATACTCAACAATTTACATATCAACATATTTGGTTTTTATTTTAATCTAAGGGATCATGATCTAGTCCTTCTTATTACTCCGAGTCCAAAAAAAATAGTGATATAAAAACAAATATTATATCACTAGAATGCCTATACAATTGATCATTCCAAATAAGAAAGAAAATCCTCACTTTCGTTAAAAACTTTAATTCCATTATCAATTAATATTTGGGCACTTACTCCATTCCCATTACGAATTGTTTTGGAGAAAGTACCATCATATATGTGATCTTTGCCACAGGACGGACTTTTTGCCTTTAGTATTGCCACACTACAGCCGTATAAAATTGCAATATTTAAAGCTTCCATTGATCCTTTAATAAACTGAGCTGATAGATCTATATTGCAACTGTTTTTGACATATGATCTACCTGACAATACATCACTTCCATTCCCTTTTGATATCTCTGCCGGAAGTCTTGGGGTTGAAAGACCTCCAAGCTGCTCAGGACAGATTGGTATGAGGAAGTGTTTACTTCTCAATTCAGCTATTTCCTCATTGTAATTATTTCCAGAATCATATCTGCTATTTATCCCTAATAAGCATGCACTTACCAAAATATTCATATTCTTCACCCTATGACTTTATTTCAACTATTGTTGCACCTATACCACCTTCTCCATATCCTCCAACTCTATATGATTTGACATGAGAATGTGATTTTAGCAATTGTGTAATTCCAGATCTCAAGACTCCTGTTCCTTTTCCATGAATAACAGTTACTTGGGATATATTAGCAAGATATGCATCATCAAGATATTTATCTACATTTTGAAGTGCTTCTTCCAAACTTTCTCCTCTAACATCTACCTGAGTTGAAACATTATTTGTTTTAACTGTATTTATTTTTGAATATCTAACTTTCTCTTCTACTTCTTTTTCATCAATGGTTAATTGCAAATTGCTAATATTTACGTTCACTTTCATAATGCCAGCCCTAACAATCAAATTTCCATTATCGTCTGGCAATGAACTAACCGTACCCTTTTGATTTAAATGAAGTATTTTTACTGTGTCTCCGATTTTTAGATTCCTAGGAGGTAAATGATTGATTTTTCCAAATAATGTTTGACCGATTTTTTCTTCTAACTTATCTTCAGATGCTTTTAAGTTAGATTTTGCTTTCTCAATTAAAGCAGCTCTTTGTGTATTTTCATTTTCTATCGCTTCTTTTAATTCTTTTATTAAATCACTAGACTCTTCTTTGGCAGACCTAACGATTCTTAAAGCTTCACTCCTTGCATCCTGTAAAAGCTTTTCTTTTTGCGAATCAATCATTTCCTTCTTTTTATCTAATTCTTTTTTTAACTTTTCCGTTTCAACTCTAATCTTATGAGCATTTTCGTATTCATCTCTAGCATTTTTTAAATTAGTTTGTAGATTATTTATAACATCTTCAAACTTTATATTATCCTGACTCAAGAATTCTTTGGCTCTTTCAATAATGCTTTC
>JAUQXG010000267.1 GCA_030834765.1 Lutispora sp. | reverse complement strand
TATGGAGTGAACCATTCATTAAGATGGCTACCTGTAAGTAAGGAACCCACATTAGCATCATTAGAACTCGATTCAATAACACTTAATAAAAATAGGTTTCCATCTCAACCAAAAGTAAAATCTTATAAATGTGATTACTGTAAAAAAATGATTATAGATCTTGATGAATAAAATATAAACAAAATATGATAATGAATCAACCCTACATAATTGTGCACCATATGTCGGATAGAGCGATTCAAATTCTGCTATTCTATTGATGAAAGGGAGGTCATAAAATGGATTCGCTTAAAAAAATGAATGAAGCATTAAGCTATATTGAAGAAAATCTTACGGATGATATTGACTTTAAAAAAGTAGCCAAGCTGGCTTTATGCTCGGAATATCATTTTAAAAGAATGTTTTCTTTTCTTGCAGGTGTTACGCTGTCGGAGTACGTTCGTCGCAGACGTCTTACTCTTGCAGCATTTGAGCTTAATAATAGTAACATAAGAATTATTGATGTTGCCATTAAATATGGATATAGCTCACCAGACTCTTTTACAAGAGCTTTTCAAGGGTTGCATGGTGTAACACCGTCAGAAGCTAGAAATAATAGTCAATCACTAAAAGCTTATCCACAAATGACCTTTCAATTATCAATTAAGGGAGGAAGCGAAATGAATTATCGAATTGAAGAAAAAGAGGCATTTTGCATAGTAGGTATTAAAAAAAGAGTTTCTTTGATTTACCACGGAGTGAATCCAGAGATTGCATCCATGTGGAAAAGATTAAATGAGGATATCATAAATAAACTGAAGGAACTTTCCAATGTTGAGCCTTTAGGACTGCTTAGTGCATCCACGAACTTTTCTGAAGGCCGAATGGAGGAGAGAGGAGAGCTTGATCATTATATAGGTGTGGCAACAACAAAGGAATGCCCAGATAATTTCGCACAACTTGAAGTTCCTGCCTCAACATGGGCAGTATTCGAGGCTGTGGGACCATTTCCAGATACGCTGCAAGATGTCTGGGGACGTATCTATTCTGAATGGTTTCCATCTTCAAACTATGAACAAGCAGAAGGTCCGGAAATCTTATGGAACGAGAATAAAGATGTAACTTCACCAGTTTTTAAAAGTGAAATATGGATACCTGTTTTGAAGAAGCAATAATCAATGAAATCAACATCCAGGCAAATTAAAGAGATTGAAACAAGGATAAGTTGAGTGGTCTTTATTGTAGAAGTAAAAGGTATAGGAAAATTTAAATTTAAATAATAGATGAGAGAAGATCTCAAAAAGTAGGTGAAGAATATTTCACTTACTTTTTGCATTATAAGCCGAATATATTGTAAAACTATAATCAATTATATATAATATGGAAAGTATGAGATAAAAATTGACCAAAGAAAGGAAGAATATTAATTGAAATATATAGAAATACAAGTTTTAACAACTACTGAAGCATCAGAAGCAGTGTGGAATATTTTAGATGAAGAAGGAGCTGCCGGTGTGCTGATTGAGGACCCAAATGATTTTAAAACCTTGAATAAGGATGAAACAAGATGGGATTATGTAGAGCAGGAGTTCATAGATAATTTGGGAACAGATGCCAAGGTGAAAGGCTATTTTTCTGAAATAGAATATAATGAAGGCATTTTAAAAAACATTCAAGAAAGAGTAAACCAACTAAAAGACTTCGGATTAGACCCAGGTAAAGGCTCTTTATCTATGAAAGAGGTATCAGATGAAGATTGGGCAAATGGATGGAAAAAATATTATAAGCCAACAAAAGTAGGAGATAGGATTGTAATAAAGCCGACTTGGGAAGCGTATTCTCCTGAAAAAGATGAAATTATAGTTGATTTAGATCCTGGAATGGCTTTTGGCACTGGAACACATGAAACCACAATGCTTTGTGTAAAGCTTTTGGAAAAGCATGTGAAAAGCAATAAAACAGTATTTGATGTAGGCTGCGGTTCTGGTATTCTTGGAGTATGTGCAGCAAAATTAGGTGCCCAAAAGGTAATATGTGTAGATATAGATGAGGTTGCATGCAAAGTAGCAAAGGAAAATGCGGAGCTAAATAAAGTTGACAATATTGTAGAAGTGAGAGCAGGGAATTTACTGGATGTGGTAAATGAAAAGGCGGATGTAATAGTTGCAAACATCATTGCAGACATCATAATAGGGTTTACCGATGATGTACATAAATTCATGAATGCAAATGCTGTTTTTATTTCATCTGGTATCATACTTGACAGAAGAGATGATGTACTAAATAAATTAAATGAAAGCGGTTATAAAGTGCTGGAAGTTTTGGAACTTGGAGAATGGTGTGCTATAGCGGCAGAAAGGGGTTAGAATGCACAGATTTTTTGTTGACGAGAAAGATATATATGAAAGCCAAATCACAATGAAAGGTGATGATGTTTCTCATATTTCAAAAGTCCTTAGATTAAAGCCAGGAGATATTATTGAGACTTGTGATGGGAATGGCACTGACTATGAAGTAAAAATAGAAGAAGTTCAAAAGAATATAATTAAAACTACTATATTAAATAGGAGACCTTCACGATCAGAAGCCAATTTAAAGGTTATACTTTTTCAATCCATACCAAAGTCTACTAAAATGGATTTTATCATTCAAAAATGCACGGAGATGGGTATAAACACCATTGTACCAGTAGTTTCTGCAAGAACTATTGTAAAGCTTGAAACGGAAAAGGATGAGATAAAAAAGGTAGAGCGTTGGAGTAAAATTGCAGAAGAAGCCGCAAAGCAAAGTAAAAGAGGTATGATACCTATCATTGGCATGCCCATATCCTTTGATAAAGCCATACAGGAAGCTGCTAAGCTGGATATGGCAATCATACCCTATGAGCTTGAGACCGCCCACTCACTGAAAAAAACCTTTGAAAATAAAAACATAAATAGTATTGGAATTTTTATTGGCCCTGAAGGGGGCTTGGAAGATTTTGAGATAGAGAAGGCCATAAACAATAATATTGTGCCTGTAACTTTAGGACCTAGAATATTAAGAACTGAAACAGCAGGGTTTGTAGCATTAAGCTGTGTAATGTATCATTTCGACCAAATGGAGATGGGAGGAATATGAAATGAAGATTGTAGCATTTCATACTCTTGGTTGTAAAGTCAATCAATATGAAACAGAAGCTATGACAGAAGCTTTTCAATTAGCAGGTTATAAAATTGGAGATTATGAAGACTATGCTGATATATATGTTATCAATACATGCACTGTTACAAATATAGGAGATAAAAAGTCAAGGCAGATCATTAGAAGGGCCCTTGATTTAAATCCCAATGCCTTCATCGCTGTTGTAGGCTGTTATTCTCAAATAGCCCCTGACAAAGTGCTGGATATTGATGGAGTAGGTCTGGTTTTGGGAACAAACGAAAGAGCTAGAATCGTTGAGCTGGTTGAATATGCAATAGATATGAAAGACAAAGTGAATATGGTCTCTGATATTATGAAGGTAAAAGATTTTGAAGATATGAAAATTGAAAATTATAAGGGCAGAACAAGAGCTTTTATCAAAA
>JAUQXG010000266.1 GCA_030834765.1 Lutispora sp. | reverse complement strand
TGCTTCCTTGCTGGTGCCTTCCTTTATAAGTTTCATGGCTTCAGCTTTATTGATTCCATAAAGCTTTGACACCTTTTGTACACTTATTATATTGTCATTCTTCATTGCTGCTCCGCCTCCTCTTTCTTCACAAGTCCTTGAGTGAGACGATCAAGTATAATCGCCACAACTACAATAGAGATGCCAGGCATCAGTGCCTTTCCCATCTCTGTTCGATTTGTGGCTAAAAGGATTTCCATTCCAAGACCGTTTGCACCAATCAAGGCACAGGTCACAACCATAGACATAGCCATCATAATTGTTTGGTTTACCCCTGTCATGATCGTTGACATAGCCTGAGGTATCTGCACCTTAACCAGCGCTTGTAAGGTAGTTGATCCAAAGGCTTTGGCTGCCTCCACCACCTCAGTGTCTACATGAGTAATACCATGGCTGGTCATACGTATCATAGGCACGATGGAGTAGATAGTGGTTGCCATCAGCGCAGGAGTCTTTCCTGTGCTGAATAAAATAACAGCAGGTACCAGATATACAAAGGTAGGCATCGTCTGCATCAGGTCCAAAATAGGACGTATGATTCCTTCAGCTCGCTTATTCATAGCAATAAGTATCCCCAAGGGGAATCCCATGATGATGGAAAGAATGACAGCAGCAATGACAATACTCAGTGTCTCCAGCATGTGGCTCCAAAGGCCACTGGAACCCACAAAAAACAACATGGCTCCGTAAAGCACCCCAGTTCGCTTCTTTCCACTGACTCGCCAACCCAATATCATAATTGCTAAAATCAGTAACCACCATGGAATGATAGATAGCATCCAGTTTATTCCTTTAATTGAACCGATTACAACGCTCTTTATGGCAGTAAACGCTTCTCTATGATCTCTGCTAAAGGCCTTAATCCAGATGTCAATGGTGTCACCAATATTAAACTGCCACTCCTTGGGAAATTTAAAAAGATATTCGTTCAACTGCTTGTCCCTCCTTCTCCAAGGGCTAAATTAGTTCAAGGCTTCTCTAACCCTTTTAGCGCTTTCTGATGGTAACCATTCATCCAGTAAGTTATCATATTCCTTCAGTAACCATTTAGCCGTTTCTTCATGGGTTTCACCAGTCTCGTCCAAATGTGCTAATGCTTTGCTTATAAGCTCACTGCCTGTCTGATACTTCTGGAAGAATTCCAATAAATCCGGAGCTTTTTTAGCAAATTTATTGCTGCTGACAATTTTTAATGCTTGTTTAGGGAAGCTGCTCTTACCTTCCAGATAAAGCACCGGATCATAGGGCGCATCCTCAAGAAGCACTAAATCCAGCTTTCCGCTAATCCATGTTGGTTCATAGCAATAGCCTACCCACGGTTCTCCTAGATTATAGGCAGCTGAAAGAGATGCAAATAGAGTTGCCTCACTGCCTAATCGAGCATAATTATACATCTCATCAAGTCCATAAAATTCGTATTTTTTATAAAGTATCTCATCTGCCATCCAGCCAGGAAGTGAACCATAGATTCTGCCTTTGCTGCGGTCTTCATCATCCGGAAAAAGATTGGCATATTTTTTCAGGTCTTCAACTGTTTTTAGATCAGGGGCAACAGCTTCAATTCCGCGGGTTGAATCGCCTTCTATCACATATCGTGGTACATAAAAACCTTGTGCACTATCAGGTACAAGTATGCCCACATCAACAATGTCGCCCTTCGCCACATCATCTGGATAGGTTGCCACATTGTCTGTCCAGCTCTCAATATCCAAGTCTACATCACCGGATATAATTGCCTGCCAGTTCATTGTAGAGGAACCTGTAGAAACCTGAAAATTATAGTTATCGTATGCATTTTCTACAATCAACTTAGCTATTTCATTATGTAGCTTCTGACTGTCCCAACCGTTGTCTGTAGCAGTTATGGTAATAGTCTCTGCTTCCTTTGCGCAGCCTCCGAGGGCTGCCATCATACCAATCATCAAAACCAAAATAAGTACAGTTTTTCTTTTCATCTTTATTCCTCCGTTTCAATATTATTACATGCAACTTTATTTTATCATAAGGTTGTCACTTTAGTCAAATTCCCAGCCATCATAAAAAGCACGCTGAAATCAATGATATCAGCGTGCTTTTTATATGTTTTTTAATATTATTTCATTAAGGATACAGATAATTTTTTACTCTTTCAGGACAATTCTCATCTCCAACAAAATAGAACACATCTCCCTCTGTAAAAACTGCATAGGGACCTGGAGACATCATCATTGTATCTGTGCGCTTTATTGACACAATAGTGGCCGCAGTATTATGCCAAAAATTCGTATCACTAATAGTTTTTCCCAAAAACGGACAATTGTCATCAATAGTTATTTCAAATGGTGCAAAGGGATTGCTTGCCTTAAAACGGTTGGTCTTATCAATGAGCTCACTTAGCAATTCCTTAATATAGTTATTTTCCTTGGTCTGACGTTCGACTGAGCCTAAAATTTCTCTTTTCAAATCATTGACTGTCTTTATATCCTTATGCTGCTTTACAAACTTGATGGCCTTTTCACAGGATTTTATAATTACACCACTGCCCTTTGAAACTTCAACAATGCCCACATTCGATAAAATACAGATAGCACGTCTCGCCGTCTCTGAGGAAACACTGTATTGACTTGACAGTGCTGAGCGTGTGTAAATCTTATCCCCTACCTCGTAGTGACCGCTGACGATTTTCGAGGCAATATCCACCGCGATCTGTTGATAACGCGGGCTTACAATCTTTATGCTTTCATCCAAAATCTTCACTCCATTCTTTTAGCTATCTTTATTTGCTCTCATTCTGACATATCAGCTTAGTTTGTTTCATTACAATATCCACCACCTTAGTAGCCTTATCAGGAGGATATCCATACTTTTTAAGAAGACGTTTAATTGCCATCTTCATTTTTGCTTGAACCGTTTCACGAATAGTCCAATCCATACTAATGTTGTTCTTAATTGATATAGTTAAGTCTCTTGCAATTTGCTTTAGGATATCTTCACCCATAATCTCTCATGCTGTTCATTATCAGCAAGGGCATCATAAAATGCTAATTCATCGGGAGTTAGCCCCGTACTTTCTCCACGTTTTTTTCTTCAAGTACTTTATACTTTTCCAGCAGTTCATTGTATTTCATCGTCATTACTAATCGGCTTCAACTAACCATTTAATCATTTTATATTATTTTCTTTAATCAGCTCTTTTGCAAACTTATCAAAGTCTGATTCAAATAGCCGATCTTGAATGACACGATATTTTTCAAATTCACTTTCTGCGAAAGCTTTCGCAATTTCAGCTGTTACCTTTCCAGCATTGTTCAAAATTTCATATTCATTGAATTTTAAAAATGCATTTAGTTTGTTCGCCCAATCTTCCATCGTCATTGGAATTTTTCTTTTTGCTTGATTTTCAGCATAATCTAAATACATTGTGATGATTCTATTCAGTCCATCTATTTCATCTAGAGATAAATAATTTTTAGCTACTATCACATCATTTTTCACAATTTTACCACTAGGTGCATTTTTCCAA
Source organism: Lutispora sp. (assembly GCA_030834765.1). GTDB lineage: Bacteria > Bacillota > Clostridia > Lutisporales > Lutisporaceae > JAUQXG01. The sequence goes on along the minus strand of JAUQXG010000266.1, from coordinate 6,725 downwards.
GTGGTCAGTCCCATATTTTCCTTTTCAGCATTAGCTCTTTCTATAATAAGCTCCGCTGCTGTCTTTCCATGGATTGCAAAGTGAAGTTTATTCTGTACTGTTTTGAAAAATGTTTGTGTTATTGAAGCATGTACTGAATAATCCATAGCTGTTGCATAAATATCAGTAATTTTCTGATAAAACCGTCTTTCACTTGCCCTGATTTCTCTAATTTCATCCAATAAATGATCAAAGTATTCCTCATTTAAGAAATATCCATTTTTTAGTCTTTCCTGGTCAAGAACATAGCCACGAATTGAAAAATCTTTCAGAATACCACTCGCCCAATTTCTAAAATGGATTGCGCGTTCAGAATTAGTCCTAAACCCAACAGCAATTACAGCTTCAAGGCTATAATGGTTCATATTATAGTCTTTCCCATTACTCGCAACTCGTCGGAAATTCCGACGAGTTGATTCTTCATCTAATTCACCATCGGAGTAAATATTTTTTAAATGCTCAGTTATTGTTGATCTACCCTTATCGTAAAGCGTTGCAATCATGTCCTGATTTAACCATACATTTCCATCAGCTACCATGACTTCAATTGAATCTGATGCTGAGTCAGCTGCAAACATAAGAAACTCCGCTGTACTATTTCTAATCTTTAATGATTTTTCATTTTCCCCCATTTTTCATTTTCCTCCCAAATTATAGTGTGATATTCGGAATCGTTCAATATAAGCTCAGTCTCAATATGATAATCCAAAATATTAATCCTCTTTTGTCTACCTACAAATGAAAAGCCTTTTCTCAACTCTAATAAAAATTCTTGCAAATTATCCATTAATCCAGTTTCTAATTCTCTTTCCGTAAATCTGCTATTATTTTTTAAGGATAAGAACTCTAAAACATAAGGATTCTTATGATATCATCTGGTTTTAGTCCTTATTCTAATGCAGTGATTTGATTTCTTACTTCATCTCTAAATTGTTTTTGTGTGCTAAGAATTCTTTCATAGTAAAATGAATTTATTTACCCTTCAAGCTGCCTTGTACTCCAATTGTTTTCAATACATTCATCAATATAAAAGTTTTTGACTTCTTCTTTTTCTACTTTCATCAATAATCTATTTAGTCACTGTAAATCCTTTTGCAAACTCATTAGCTAAGTTTTCCGATAAATATTTAATAAGATAATCACCATATTCTGATCACTCATTTCCTCTCTGGGCTTCGACAATCATTTTTCTAATTGATCAATATGCTTCTACCATGATAAAAGTTTTAACCCTCCTATATTAATTTGTTGTAAAGACTGTGTTTTATATTCTCCCATTTGTTTTCCGCTTCACTAATAGCCTTTTTATAAACAGTCCACTCATCATTGTATTTATCAATCATTTCTTGTTGTTCACTTATAGACACGAATGGTATTTCCATTTCCATGATATCTGAATGATTGATGTTCATTATAGATGTGCCTCTTTGGAAGCTATTTATCATTGACATACCAATAGGACTTTCAAAAAATATCTTTATATATTCACCTTTGACTCTCTCCTTAGGTCTAATAACAATCAGATTCGCCGAAGCAATAATAGTTTTATTTTGCTGTTGGAATACTGCTGATCGTATTGCAGTACCTCTACAGGATAAAACAACATCGCCTTCTTGCAGCTCATATCTCTTAATTTTACGTTCTTCTTCTCCTATTGTATCCATATCAGAGTAGTCAATCTCCCCATTATCGATATTTGATATGTTCAGCACAGATATGCTGCCCAGAGCTGTATTCTTTTTTAAGATAGACTTTCCTCGGAATACTTCAGCGATATCTTTAAGTTTCACTTTTTCTAAATTGGATTTCTTAAATCTTTGAATATTCTCATCATCATCAGAAAGCAAAAGCTCTATTCTCCAATCCTCGTGGCATAAGAACTCTTGAGTTGGAATTAGTTTATTATAGGAGACTTTAAATACATCTTCTTTTAATTCTAGTGCCCCTATTTCTATATTTAACTGAGGCTTCGCAGTAATCGTAAACAAATAAGTTTTTATCGATGTTGTTGGCTTAAAGGTTTCCTCTGGCAATATGTATATGCTTTTTACGCTGAAGTTCTCTGTAATATACGATCTCAGTTTCTCATATCCCATACTAGAGAAGGTAATTTTAGCTGGAATAATGATATCCAATGTTCCATTATCATTCAAATGACTTAACATATTCTCTATGGCTATACCATCGCTATCTCTTGTTAAAAATTTTCTGCCTAGCTCGTCAGGTTTAAATCCAAAGGATGGCAATGAATATATATAATCAAACTGCTGCTCCAATAAGCAATCGGTATAAATAGACTCAAAAATAATTCTTACATTTTGATATTCACTAAAGCTCAACTTCAACAGCCAGTACATTTGTTTAAGCTGGGTTGTTAGTGTAAATTCAGAGCCTGATGAATCCTTTATCAAGGTTTTAAGTCCTGATAGATGCTTTTCCGCCTCTGTTATAAGGATCTTATGTGGTTGAAGGGTTTGAATCTTTTCAGTGATATAATTGGTCAAATACACTGGAGAAATAACTGTGCCCATTCGATCATTCTTAAATATTTCAAGAGTAAAATCTATTAAATCAAGATCTTGTAATGCATCAAAAGATCTTGAGAAGTCATCTCTATCTGCAGAAAAGAAGCCTAGCTCATCTTCAGTTGCTTTTTTCATGAACTGAAATAGCTTTGCTTTATCGTTTATCATCGTTAGATTATCATTCAGCTTCTTTAAAGTCATTTTAACTCGAAGTATTTCATTCAATAGCTGCTCTCTGGAAGATATCTGCCTTTGATACAGCATATTTAAAGCTAAATCTATATTCGCATTCAATGTTAATATCCTCCTTTCAATACTTCTTAGGTAATCTCATTATAACTTGTATTATTTTAGTATGTCAATACTAAAATAATACAAGGCACTATTTAATCACATATAATAGGTGCTACCAAGCCATTTCCCAAATACATTTATACTATTGGCTTAATAGAAATTAAAACCTCGATGCATGGTATAAATCCAAATATCGAGGTTTTAATTTCTATTAATAACTATCTAGCACTTAAATGAGAATCACCATTGTGCCGCCTTTCTAAGATGAAATACTCCAGCCCATAGACTCCTGCTGTAAATTCCAAAGCTTTGCATATAATCCCTTTTGCTGTAAAAGTGTCTGATGCGTTCCTTGTTCCACCACTTTGCCCCTGTCCAGGACCACTATGTTATCCGCTCTGCTGATGGTTTTTAATCTATGAGCAATGACGATTACCGTTCTTCCGTTTATTAAAGTATTGATGGCTCTTTGCACATCTAATTCATTTTCCGGGTCAAGGGAAGCAGTGGCTTCATCCAGCAGTACAACCGGCGCATCTTTTAATATAGCTCTGGCAATAGAAATTCTCTGCTTTTCTCCTCCTGACAAAGTGCAGCCCCCTTCTCCTACTGCTGTATCATATCCTTTGGGCAGCTTCATTATAAAGTCATGGCAGCATGCCTTTTGCGCAGCTTCCTCAATCTCTTGCTGGGTCGCACCCTCTCTCCCGAAGCGAATGTTGTTTCCTATCGTATCCTGAAACAGATATACATCCTGGAATACAATAGAAATCTTTTTTAGCAATGCTTCTGGCTCCATATGCTTCATATCTTGACCACCAAACAACACCTTACCAACAGAAGGGTCGTAGAACCGTGCAATAAGCTTTAACATGGTGCTTTTCCCGCTGCCTGAAGGACCTACCAAGGCAGTTAAAGTGCCTTGAGGCAGTTTTATGGATAAGTCCTTGATGACATCCTCCTTATGGTATCCAAAGGCAACATTCTTAAACTCTATATCATGAGCTTCCGGAGGCATTTTACTTCCTGTCATAATTGGCTCCCTGCAAAGATCCAAAATTCTTTCTCCGGCCTGCTCATCATATCTGAATTCTGCAAAGTTTACCAAGGCAGTAGTCAGTGGGTCAAACACTCTGGTTCCAATAATTAAAAAAGTCACAAAGGTAAGTACATCCAATGTTCCTCCCAATACTAAATAAGTACCCGTCAGCACCATAATGGTAAGTCCTAGCCTCATGCATGCTATAGCAAGCAAAATGACAGGTCCTAAAATCCCCTCCAGCCTTATGCTTGCATGCATTAACTCCTTAAAAGCATGATCTAAACGAACAAACTTTTCTCCCAGCATATTGTAGGATTTAATCACTCTTATTCCGTTTAAGTATTCCTGCAAACGATTGGCTGCATTGATTTTTATTTTCATATGCTTGCTGCTAAGATGCCTTTGAAGCTTTGCGCTGGCAACCATTATCAATATGGCAATAGGCAAGGCTGCAAACATAGCTAAGGACATGCGCCAGTCCAGGAAGGATAATCCTATCAATGCCATAACAGGCAATACAAGTGCTCCCACTACTTGAGGCATCAGATGGGATATGCAATGCTCCACTAGGGTGAAATCACCCATCATCATGTTAGCCAAATCTCCAGGATCGCGGCTGGAAAGATAACCTAGAGGCAGCTTTCTCAGATGCTCCGCCAGATTGGCACGACCTTCTGCTGCCACCTTGTAGGCTCCTCTATAAGAAGCTCTGTATGCAGGTATCTCCCCTATAAACATGATGATCATATATAAAATTAGTCCTCCGCTTACCCACCATAGTCTTATCATATTTAGTGCTATTCCTGGTGTGGTAAAAGGCTCAAAAATAAGCCTAACAGCCTCTATAACCAAAACAAAGGGCACAATATTCAATATGTTAGAAAGCAGCGTAAACAAAATAGGCTTTGCCAGCTTGCCAGGATTTCCAGCGGTTATATTATGAAACATTTTCATATAGCAGCACCTCCTTTTTCAAGCTTCCAGTGGGCCGTATCATTATATGCATCCCACATCTTTTTATAAAGTCCGCTTCCTTCTGCCATCTGTGTATGTTTGCCAGACTCTACAATCCTGCCTTCTTTAAGAACCAGTATCAAATCTGCTTCCCTTATAGAGGAAAGACGGTGAGCAATGACTATAACAGTCTTATTTTTCATGAGCTCCTTTAAAGCCTTCTGCATTTTATATTCATTTTCAGGATCTGCAAAGGCTGTAGCCTCGTCCAGCACCAGTATGGGAGCATTTTTCAATATGGCTCTTGCCACAGAAACCCTTTGTTCTTCTCCACCAGATAGATAGGTTCCCCCTTCTCCTATTAAAGTATCATAGCCCTTGGGCAATCTTTCTATAAAGTCATGGCATTGGGCCGCCTTGGCGGCAGCAATTACCTCTTCTCTGCTTGCATCAGGCCTTCCTACCTTTATGTTTTCATATAGACTGTCATAGAATAAGAAAGTATCCTGGAATACAAAGGCAACTATATTCATCAGCTCCTCTGTGGCAATATTTCGTATATCTATTCCTCCAATGGTTATGCTTCCCTCGTTCACATCCCAAAAGCGAGGAATAAGATTTGCCACAGTGGACTTTCCTGAGCCAGATGGTCCCACCAGAGCCGTAACCTTGCCCTGCTCTGCCTTAAAGCTTATATCAGACAAAGCCTCTGTACGTGTAGCAGCATCGGCTGAATCATAAGAAAATCCTACCTTATTAAACTCAATATGAAAGGAGGCAGGCTTCTTTGGATTAATAGGTTCCGGTACAGGGATTTCACTGAAAATCTTATCAATTCTGCTTACTCCCTCAGAAATATCTCTAAGACTAGAAGCTAGATATATAAACTTATAAAGGGGGGCTGCTGTGCCTGGCGCCATAACGATATAAAATAGCAGCACCAGTGCAAAGGCCATACTGTCTGGCTTGCCGCTAAATAAAAATACACCCACCGGCAGCATAAAACTTAGCAGCGAGCTTAACATAACTTTAAAAAATATAAAGCCATTTTGAAATTCATCTGTATATTTTACAGATAAATCTCTATAATTGGTCATATCCTCATAAAACCTTCTAAAGGAGTGGACCGTCTGCCCGAAAACCTTTACAGCCGGCATTCCCCGCACATATTGGACGGCAGAACCGTTGATCCTCTCTAAAGAATCATGATATAGTTTTACAGTTTTTTTGGATTTCTCTCCCACCATCATAGAAGCCTGTATGGAAAACCCTAAAATAATTGCTGCAACACATACTAGGGCCATCCAGAAATTCAGATAAAACATTGCTGCCAGCATAACGATTGCTGTAGCCAAGGCATTGACCATATCCGGCAGCTGATGAGCAATAAAAGTCTCCACCTTTTCCACATTTTGCTCCATAATCTTTTTCACAGCCCCGGTTGAGGTCTGAGATAAATATCCTAGCTGCAGTGTTCCTAAATGTTTAGAAAGCCTCATCCTCAGTCTGTAAAGTATTCGGAAGGCTGCAATATGTGATGCCATACCTCCAAAATACATGGTGATCAGCCCTCCTAAAAGTCCTAAAATGGCAATGATCCCCCAGCGTATCATCAGCTCTCCATTATACAAAGAGGGATCTGCGGCATTCTTTAAAAGCTCCGCCAAAATAAAATAAACAGATATATAGGGTGTCAGCATAAAAACTGCGCTTATGGAAGAAAGTATTCCTGATCCAATAAGAAGCCCCCGCTTTTCCCCTGCTATCTCCAACAGCCTTCCAATGCCTGTTTTTTTCTTATCCAAAGTCCTTACCTCTCTTTCTGATAATCTCTATTGAAAATAATTATCATTATCATATAACTATCTTAC
>JAUQXG010000265.1 GCA_030834765.1 Lutispora sp. | reverse complement strand
CAAAATGAAAAGTAAGGAGACTAAGGCAATAGATATGTTGATTTTATTTATGCCTACTGATTTCATCAGTTTTATTACAGCGTAAAGTATTAAAGCTACAACGGCTGGTCTAACCCCTGCAAATATATATTTAACTACTTTGTGATCTTGAATTCTTGAGAAAAACATGGCGATGAAAAGAATAATCAAAAATGATGGGATTATGGCTCCTAGTGCTGCAACCAAAGAACCTAACATTTTCTTCTTCTTATATCCAATGAAAACTGCACAGTTTATGGCTAATGGTCCAGGCAAACTGTTGGTAACGGCAATAGAATCCAAAAACTCTTCTTCCGTCAACCATTTTTTTGTTTCTACAACTTCCTTTTGAATAATGGGAATCATAGCATAGCCCCCGCCAATGGTAAATAGTCCGATCTTAAAAAATGTCTGAAAGATATCAAAATACATAACAATCACCTTCAATATAATAGTATGACAAATATATGTTATATTATCTAATAATATAAGTCAAATCTAGAAAGCATCTTAATTAAAACAGTATGTATGGAGATAACGAATAGTATATAATTGAACTAGAAATATAAAAAAACTAATTATATAGAGGTGTGTTTTTATGATAAAGCCAAGAGTATTAAAAACAGGTGATACCATAGGTGTAGTAGCTCCTTCAAGTCCATCAAAATTGGGGGAAGAAAAGATTGTAGAGAGCTTATTAAAAGAACTTGGTTTTAAGGCAAAGCTTGGGAAAAGTTGTTTTTCCGGCTATGGATATTTGGCAGGCAGTGATGAAATAAGGGCCAATGATATGAATCATATGTTTTTTGATACTGAAGTAGACGGGATTATATGCTTGCGTGGAGGGTATGGTACTCCCAGAATATTAGATATGTTAGATTATGATTTAATAATCAAAAATCCAAAAGTGTTTGTAGGATACAGCGATATCACAGCAATACATATTGCATTGAATCATAAATGCAACTTAGTGACATTTCATGGACCAATGGTAGCATCAGATATGGCCACAAAGTTTGACGATTTTTCAAAGGAGAGTTTTTTAAAAGCTATTACAACGGCTAAACCTATAGGAGAGCTTTGCAATCCAGAGGGACAACAAATAGCGTGTTTCCAGGGAGGCATAGCAGAAGGCAAAATAGTTGGGGGAAACTTGTCTCTGATAGCCGCCACTATGGGAACACCTTATGAAATCGATACAAAGGAAAAACTGCTTTTCATAGAAGATATAGATGAAAAACCTTATAGCATCGATAGGATGCTAACACAGCTCAGACTTGCAGGAAAGCTTGAACAGTGCAGTGGAATCATATTAGGTGACTTTAATAATTGCATTCCTGAGAAATGTGAAGATAGCCTTACACTAATGGAAGTTTTTATGGATATTATTAAGCCGCTGGGAAAACCAGCTATATATAATTTTAGATCAGGACATTGTGATCCTAAAATAACAGTGCCTTTTGGAGTGGACGCAATACTTGATGCAACTAAAAAACAGCTTATTATAAAGGAGAGTGCTTGTAGTGTATGATGACATAAAAAATTGGATGATTGATGTCAGAAGAGATTTTCATCAAAATCCTGAGCTGGGTATGGAAGAAGTGAGAACAGCAAAGAAAATTGCAAGTTATCTTAGAGAAATGAATATAGAAGTTATAGAAGGTGTTGGAGGAACAGGAGTAATAGGTATAATTAGAGGAGGCAGTGAGGGAAAGACAGTGGCTCTTCGTGCTGATATGGATGCCCTCCCTATAGTTGATGAAAAAAATGTTGCTTATAAATCAAAAGCAGTGGGGAAAATGCATGCCTGCGGGCATGATGCTCATGTAACCATACTATTAGGTACAGCCAAAGTGTTGAATGATAGTAAGAAAGAGCTAAAAGGCAATGTAAAACTTATATTTCAGCCGGCTGAAGAAACTACAGGTGGGGCGAAGCCCATGATAGAAGCAGGAGTATTAGAAAATCCCTCTGTTGATGCGATTTTTGGACTTCATGTGGAACCCGAGATAGGCACAGGGGCTATAGGTATAAAGTATGGGAAAGCGTATGCCGCTTCAGACATGTTTGATTTGATTGTTAGCGGAAAAAGCTCTCATGGAGCATATCCACACTCAGGTATAGATGCTATAGCAGTAGCAGCCAATGTGATAACAGCCCTTCAGACGATTGTGGGAAGGAATGTTGATCCAAGGGACAGTGCAGTAGTATCAATAGGTATGATCAATGGCGGAAGTGCAAGAAATATTATTTGTAATCATATAGAAATGAGAGGAATCATAAGAACGTTAAACCCAAAAACCAGAGAAATGGTTTTGCATAGAGCAAAAGGTATTGTAGAGAACATCTGTGATTCTATGGGTGCTAGGGGTGAATTCATAAGGCACGAAAGTTATCCTTCTTTAATAAATCATGAAAGTTATGTAGATATAGTGAAAAATAATGGAGAGAAGCTTTTAAGAAAAGATAAAATCATTGCCATAGAAGAAGCGAGCATGGGAGTAGAGGATTTTGCATATTTTTTAGAAAAAATACCGGGAGCCTTTTATTTCTTAGGATGTAGAAACGAGGAAAAGGGAATCGTGCATCCACTTCATAACTGTCTTTTTGATATTGATGAAGAATGTTTGTTGATTGGTGTAAGGATGCAAGTGGAGAATGTCAAAAGTATATTGATATAGATAGGAAAAAAGTCACGTTTTGGAAGAATATACATTGTTCTGTTGATAATATTTTGTCACGGCTTTATACTATTATGTAAAGAGTACGATTAGTTTTTGTTAAGCTTATATATGATTTCAT
>JAUQXG010000264.1 GCA_030834765.1 Lutispora sp. | reverse complement strand
ATCTCTTTTGGATTATAATCTTTCATATTGACTCCTTTCTGCAGCTATGCTGCGTAAAATTAAATTGAACTTAAATAAAATAAAAGAACCTTCATCTCCTAAATAGAGACGAAGGTTCGCGGTACCACTCTAATTGACTTCACATACATTGCTCATGCACGAAAATCCAACTTAAAAACTTTAACGGATTTATCCGGCTGAAATTAAAAAGATGCATATCCTTTAAAAAATATGGCCTCTTATTTCGGTTCAGCAGCTCCAGGATGAGTTCAACAATTCTGCTTCTGCCTTTCACCCAAGTGGCAGCTCTCTGAAAGCAGGGTCATGTTTACTAGTTCCCTTCAAAGCATTATTATAACGACTCTATCAAGATGACACAAAGCTCCAAGTAAACCTCCATTTTATTACAAGCATTCTTATAACAGAATATCTCAAATGGAAGATTCTTTTATAGCATTCTACTATATTATAATATTTATGTCAATATAGTTCGTTCTATTAACAAGTTTACTTCTTACCTGTATCAAAAGAACTCTTTAATGATACAATCCTGTTAAACACAAGCTTTTCATCTGTTGTATATCTGGTATCCACATTGAAATAGCCATGCCTGAAAAATTGGAACTTATCCTGTGGCTTTGAAGATTTCATAGAAGGTTCAATAAATCCTTGAAGAATTTCCATTGAATCTGGATTTATATAATCTAGGAAGGTCTTTCCCTCTTCTTTCTTCCCTTCTAAAATCAAATGATGAAACAATCTAAACTCCGCAGGAACTCCATTTTTCGCATCAACCCAATGGATTGTTCCTTTTACTTTTCTTCCTGTAAACCCGCTTCCACTCTTTGTTTCTGGATCATAGGTACAGTGAAGCTCTAGAATATTGCCAGCATCATCTTTGATTACTTCATTGCATTTAATGAAATAAGCACCTTTTAGCCTCACTTCATTTCCTGGAAATAGTCTAAAATACTTTGGAATAGGGTTTTCCATGAAGTCATCTTGTTCTATATATATTTCTCTTGAAAATGTTATCTCTCTGTTACCCATCTCTAAATTATCCAAATTATTCTCTACTTCAAGCATCTCCACTTTATCCTCTGGATAATTTGTTATGATAACCTTCAAGGGTTTTAGCACTGCCATGGTCCTTGGTGCTTTCATTTTCAAATCTTCTCTAATAAAATGCTCCAGCATTTGAAAATCAACAATACTATTGCTCTTTGCAACTCCTATTTCTCTGCAAAAGTTTCTTATAGACTCTGGGGTATATCCTCTTCTTCTAAGCCCTGATATAGTTGGCATTCTTGGATCATCCCATGCATCCACATGATTTTCATCTACAAGCTGTTTTAAAAATCTTTTGCTCATTACTGTATTCGTAAGATTTAATCTGGCAAATTCAATTTGTTGAGGTACAGATTTCATTTCACATTCTCTCACTACCCAATCATAAAAGGGCCTATGATCTTCAAATTCCAATGTGCATATAGAGTGGGTAATCCCTTCTATGGCATCCTCAAGAGGATGGGCATAATCATACATAGGATAGATACACCACTTATCTCCTGTATTGTGATGTGTTGTGTGAACAACTCTATAGATTACAGGATCTCTCATGTTTATATTTGGTGAGCTCATATCAATCTTTGCTCTTAAAACCTTTTCTCCATCTTTAAATTCACCGTTTTTCATTTTTTCGAAAAGCTCTAGGTTTTCTATTGCACTTCTTTCTCTATAAGGGCTTTCTTTGCCAGGCGCTGTAAGGTTTCCTCTATACTCTTTTATCTCATCTGCGCTTAAATCACATACAAAAGCTTTACCTTTTTTTATTAATAAAACTGCTCTTTCATACATCTCTTCAAAATAGTCAGATGCAAAGTATAGATTTTCCCATTGGAATCCAAGCCAGCTTATATCCTCTTGTATGGAATCTACGTATTCTATATCTTCTTTCACTGGGTTTGTATCGTCAAATCTAAGATTTGTCTTACCTCCAAATTCGTCAGCCAACTCAAAATTCAAAGTAATTGCCTTAGCATGACCTATATGCAGATAACCATTAGGCTCTGGAGGAAACCGAGTAATAATCTCTTTACGCTTTCCTGTCTTTAAGTCCTCATTGACAATATTTTTTATAAAATTGTTATTTGTGGAAGTATTTGTTTCCATATAATACACCTTCTTCTATGTTAGTTATATTCAAGAAAATAATTAGTCAGTATATTCATCTATTTTCCTTCATATGCCCATAAATTATTAATAATACAAGTATTTATCTAAATATATCATAAAAATAATTATTTTTCCAAGTATGATTTATATTTGCATGTAAAAATCTTAGATTGTTACGTCCTTTAATTCTCTCATAACCGCTTTAATGGAACTTTGAAAACTCTCATATTCTTCCTTATTAGATCCTTTTCCGCCATATCTAATCTTTTCATAAATATACGTCAACGCCTCTAGCCCATCTTTACTATTACTCAATTCTCCCTTTAATTGTTTGAAAATACCAGAAGCGGTTATATTATCTTTGACTATTCCTCTATTTTGCAAAGCAATTAAGAATCTTTTATATTCATTTCTGATTTTTAAGTCATAATCAGCACTTATTCCAAGCTTTATATTATCTAAAATATTGTTTAGCCTTTTTTTCACTTTATCAAATCTGCCATTATCCTTATGATCCTTTGACTTAAGTATGAACTCTCTGGACTCAGAATAATCACGCTGACTTCCTTTCGCTTTGGCCTTTATGAAATGCTTATAGCTAAAATATATGATGGAGGCTAAAATCAGCGAAACTACAATAATAGAAATCACTGAACCTATCTGTTCAATATGATAGGAATCCCATTCTGCCAGCGCATCTGGTGGTTTTCCAGCATCTCCGGAGATGCCGGAATCTAAGCCTCCTTTAGCGACTACCATACTTCTAAGCTTTTCTGCAATAAAGGTGAGCATATATAAAACTGGTTTCGATAAAAAATATATTCCTTGAAAAACCAATCCAGCAGCAAATTTTATCAGTAAAATTATATTTGCTTGAAGCCAAGAGGATGAAAAAACAAAAACCAATAACACTATTACAATAATCTTTATAGCTTCCTGTGTAAACTTTGTAGTATCATCACGATTTTTCATTGTGCTCTCACTTCTGATTCCAATCAGTAAAAGAAGACTGAAGATAATGAACATGATGCTGGCCTGATTTATATCAGGAGAATATTCTATGAAATTACCAATGGTGTAATATATTATATTTATCACAAAAATAATAGCCATGTTTCGATAAAAGGATTCTCTATCATACAAACCGGAGATTGGACAATTTGCTGATTTTATTATGCTTATCCAAACCACAAAATACTCCGAAGCACAAACAAATAAAGTTGGGATAGATCTATCTATATTGGATATAGTGACTATACCTATACTGACCAATACTCCTATACAAAGATAAGCTATTTGTCTCGTTGAAGCTTTTATATTTATATTTTCGAGAATCATGAATACAAAAAGAGAAACAAATAGTGTTATTACAGTGAGGATTAGACTTATGCCCTTCATAGAAAACCAATAATTTATCAAAGATAGTATCAAATATAAAAAAGTCCCTTGTGTCATCGATGACAATATTCGCAATGCCAATTCACTATAATCAATTCTTTTCATACTGCTCATCCTTGTCTTTCAAGTAGTATATTGGAAAATCTTTTAAACTCTTATTAGATTCATTTTGCAATGCAATAATTTTTATATCCTGCATTCCAAGTGTCCTTAATCCTTGAAGCATTTCATCCTTTATTACCGTGGTTATTATTATCACTATAGTCCCCCAAGTAATATGAGATTTTATTTTTCTTATTGTATCTGCGATATGAGATTTCTTATACATTTGTATTCTAGCCATATGATCCAGCATATTTGTAAAATGCTTGTTGTCGCTTCCAAACCTAAGTGCAAAGTCGTCATACTCCTGACCTGCCATGAGTGCATTGGTAGCAAACCCACAAGGAATACCTTGCCTGATTAGCAGCTGGATTAAGGATGCTGCCGCTTCAATGGTTTTCTCTACCTCATCGTAGCTTTGCCCTTTCCATATCTCATCATTTGCTTCTAAATTGTATAAAATAATGGCCTTTGTATCCGCAGTATATGCATAGGTATTTACTTTCAGCTCTCCATACTTTGCTGTAGCCTTCCAATTCACATTCTTTAAATTGTCTGAACTTTGATAATCTCTTATGCCAAGTATTGTTAAGGGGTCTTCCATAATCCATCTCTTTACCATATTCTCTCCCTGGAAGCTGCTGGCTATCATTATAGAATCCTTCAAATCTCTTAACTTTGGATAAACAGATATAAAAGCAGGTGCATTTATTTGAGCATAATATTTTTCTGTACCAAAAAGATTGGTAGTCTCCATATCTATTCCCTTAATCTCATAAAAGCCTCTTTTCTCAGCACGAAGCAAATACTTTCTGGTAACTTTCTGAAATGGCAGTATATATAAATTAAGTCTGTGAATAAATTGTTCTTTTCCTAAAGAAGAAACCATAGATTCATTGTTAAAGTTCAATCCTATAGGAAAAACCTGTTTTACATCAAGCCAAGAAACAGGAAGCATTTTATTGTTAATCAAAGTGAATTCTAGGGTCAGCGCATCTCCCGGAAATGCTCCACCAGGGTTAAACTTTCTATTTATCGTTAATCCTTTGAAAACTAATTTTTTATAGATTATCCCTTCTAAAAATATAATGGCTAGAGCAGCTATAATAAACCAAAGCGAATTCATTTATCTTCACCTACTAATTCACAGACTCTAGAGGAATAGATATGCTATTTACAATGTCAGCTATCACTTTATCTGATGTGCTTTCTACTTTTATGCCATAGGCTTTTAGAATAACTCTATGGGATAACACCATAGGTGCAAGATAAATAATATCATCAGGCTTTACAAATTCTCTGGCATTTATAAACGCAAATCCTTGAGCAGCCTTATATAAAGCCATAGTAGCTCTGGGACTAAGTCCTAATTCTATTCTTTCATCTTTTCTTGTAGCCTCAGATATATCAATAATAAAGTTTTTAATATCATCGTGTACAAATACATC
>JAUQXG010000263.1 GCA_030834765.1 Lutispora sp. | reverse complement strand
GAGATAACTACACTTGGGAGAGGGGGAAGCGATGTAACAGGTTCTATAATCGGGGAAGCACTAAATGCTCAAGCAATTGAAATATATACAGATGTAGAGGGTGTAATGACCGCTGATCCAAGAATAGTTGCTGATGCATCTGTCATGGATAAGATATTTTATAATGAGATATTTCAAATGGCTGAATATGGAGCAAAGGTAATACATCCTAGAGCTGTTGAAATAGCAATGAGAAGTAATGTTCCTCTTTATATAAAGAATACTATGTCAAACTCGCCAGGTACCCTTATAACGAGTTGTGATAAGAATAGAAACTATAGACAAGATAAGTCACAAAGATTAATAACGGCAATAGCAAATATTGATAATAGATCACAAATTAAAGTCAGGTTTGATGGATTAGCATCGGATAAAGAAAAAGACGATATCTTATTTGACTTAATTGCAAATGCGGGTATTAGTATAGATATGATTAATATATATCCAAGGACTAAAGTTTTCATCATCGAAAATTCATTATGTGATAAGCTGGAAGACTTAATAAAATCTAATGGCTATAAGTACGAAATTATACGGAATTGCAGTAAAGTTACCATAATTGGAAATAAGATGAGAGGTATACCGGGTGTAATGGCAAAGGTTGTGAATGCTCTTACAAAAAGTAATATCCAATTGATCCAGACTTCAGATTCCCATACTACCATATCATGCTTGATAAATAGTGAGTATACAAATGCTGCTGTCAACGCACTTCATAAAGAGTTTGGCCTTGGTAAATCAAATATCTTATAAAGAGCACACGAAAGTGTGCTTTTGCATATTATACACTTATTTGGTAATTATAAAACATAAGAAAATATGCAGGAGAGTGAGATTTTGATAAATGAAGAAAAACAATTAAGCATGGAAAAAAATAAAGAAAAGGAAAAGAAAATCCAAAATGAAACACTTGAAAATATAATAGAAATTGGTGAAACCAGCATACCTAAATCAAAGAGTAAGATACATTGTATAACGATAATCGGGCAAGTGGAAGGGCATATCATACTTCCACCTCAAAATAAGGCAACCAAATATGAGCACATAATACCTCAAATTATAGCCATAGATGAAAGTGATGAAATTGATGGATTACTATTGATACTAAATACAATGGGTGGAGATGTAGAAGCAGGACTAGCGTTATCAGAATTGATAACCAGTATAGAGAAACCAAGTGTTTCACTTGTTTTAGGCGGTGGTCACAGTATTGGTGTACCATTAGCTGTTTCCACTAAATATTCATTTATTGCACCAACAGCAACCATGACGATTCATCCCATAAGAATGAATGGACTAATAATCGGAGTACCCCAAATGTATGACTATTTTGATAAGATGCAACAGAGGATCATTAGTTTTGTAATAAAGCACAGTAATATTTCTGAAAAGAATTTTGAAAAACTGATGTTTTCTACAAGTGAACTTGCAAATGACGTTGGTTCTATATTAGTAGGTAAAGAAGCAGTGGATTATGGATTGATAAATGAAATTGGTGGACTGAAAGATGCTATGGCAAAATTACATAGTTTAATTGATCTAAGCAAATCCAAATAAATATAAATAAAGTAAGAATGCAAATTATTGTAGAATAATTTGCATTCTTACTTTATACTAAAATTCTAATGATTCATAAAATAATGGAGGATTTTATAAGCTTATGTAGAAATTAAAATTGGGGTGATTTAAGTTGGCAAAAAAAAAGAAGAAAAAAATTTTCTTAGATTTGAGATATGATATATTAGGTATCATATTGCTTTTTTTCAGTGTATATAGTTATGTTAGCCTATTGAATGAGAAAGCAGGACTGGTGGGGACAACCATTAGAGCAGCTTTACTTGGCGTATTTGGATTAGGTGCGTATGTTTTTCCGATACTGCTGATAATCCTTGGGTTTGGTGCAATTTACTTAAAAAGTGGC
>JAUQXG010000262.1 GCA_030834765.1 Lutispora sp. | reverse complement strand
TACTCAATTTGTAATAGAGGGCTGTTTAAGTTTTCCGGGTATTTGGGGTAAACTTAAAAGGCCTTCAAGAATTGTTGTGCAGGCTTTAGATGAAAATGGACAGCAAATTATTATTAAAGCAACTGGTGAATTGGCAAAATGTCTTTGCCATGAAATCGACCACCTAAACGGAATCATTTTTATTGACAAAAACATTGAATATGTTGAATTAAAATAAATCCTAGTCTTAATGAAATAAATAGATCTATAATAAACAGACTATTTATTTCCAAGCCGTTACATATCGTGGCGGTTTTTTCATGCACAAAATCAAAAAAGAAAAGGGTGAAATCTTTATGCTTTGTATGCACTCTCCAATCACTGCTTCATATTTAAAATATTCTCTTTTACTATTCTTATATCAATCATATATACCAAAATAGCCCCAATCGTATAAGCAAGCAAATCATAGGGGTCAAAAACTGATCCAAGTATTAATCTAGCCATTATGCTGTGTTCAAGTCCCAAAAAGGTCGTAAACTTTAAATACTGTAAAAATTCTGTAGTAAAAGCTACTGCAAGGGTAAATATAGTAAGCTTTGCTGCATGAAAATCATAAAAAACTTTAATAAAAAAATATATAAACCAAATTATAATGATATCTCCAATGAACCCTCTTATAAACTGATTGTCACTGAACAACTTCACAATTAAAATACAAGCTATGAAACATATCATTGATAAGCTTAAATAAACCAATGGCCTTTTCAAAGATATCTCTGCTTTTCTTTTGTATTTCATCTCTTCAGCCAGTCTTTCTTTAATAATGAAAACATGATTAAATCCTGATAAATATTTCTAAAGAAAGCATACTCTTCTAGCACCCCTTCTTTTTTAAATCCTTGATTGATTAAGCTTTTTATTGAAGCTGCATTCTCAGGATATACGACTGCTTCAATTCTATTTAAATTCATAACTTCATAAGCATATTTTATGATTACCCTTAAAGTTTCTTTAATATATCCTTTTCCCCATGAGTCTATAGATAGTTCATAGCCTAATTCGGCCCTGGAATGCCTTTTATTCCAATTATGATAGCCGCAGGTTCCTATGAGCCGATTCTCTTCTTTCAGTACAATCCCCCATCTTATTCCCTTATCATTTTTGAAATTATCATCAAACATTTTAATCAAATTCTCAGCCTCTTCAATAGACTTCATTGGAAATTGACCATAATACTTCATCGTTTCTTCATTTGAAAATATATGAAAGATAGATGCAGCATCTTGAAATATAATTTCTTTCAAAATTAATCTGTCTGTTTCAAGCTTAGGAAAAATTGTATGATCATGATTGTCTATCATCTATAAAAGCTCCTTTAGTGTTTTTTATCTTTAAAATAAGATCTTGATTTCTATGCCTGATGTATTCTTATACCAATCACTAAAGTTGTTTTGCCCTTCTAATCAACTTATTATATAGGTAAATATCGTGTATATCAAAATAGTCTTCAGTAAATCTATCTAAAG
>JAUQXG010000261.1 GCA_030834765.1 Lutispora sp. | reverse complement strand
TGGATATCGTTCCACTAAATCTGCATAATACTCTACCATTTCTTCTGAAGATTTTACTACTCCCTCACCATCTAAATGATATTTCCCATCTTCCTTATACATTTCTGTAGCTGCTGCATCCATAGCTATGTATATGTCTTCTCCTGGTTTGTATCCTGTTTTATGTATGGCTTCAATAATTACTTGCAGTGCTTCTTCGTTTGAAGTAAGATTTGGTGCAAATCCTCCCTCATCTCCTACAGCAGTATTATAGCCTTTTGCCTTTAAAACTGATTTTAAGTTATGAAATACTTCTGTGCACATTCTTACTGCTTCTCTAAAGCTTTCAGCTCCTACAGGCATTATCATGAATTCTTGAATATCTACATTATTGTCTGCATGTTGACCACCGTTTAAAATATTCATCATTGGAACAGGCAATGTTTTTGCATTTACTCCACCTAGATATTGGTATAACAAAAGTCCAAGCTCATCTGCTGCCGCGTGAGCTACAGCCATTGATACTCCAAGAGTTGCATTAGCACCTAGTCTAGCCTTATTATCTGTACCATCAAGCTCTATAAGCTTTTGATCTATGGCAACTTGATCTATAGCACTCATTCCTATTATTTCTGATGCGATGATTTCGTTTACATTATGTACAGCGGTCAGTACTCCTTTTCCCATATAACGTGTCTTGTCATTATCTCTTAACTCTACGGCTTCAAATGCTCCCGTAGAAGCCCCTGATGGTACTGCTGCTCTACCTATTGTACCTGATTCTAATTCTACTTCAACCTCTATAGTTGGATTGCCTCTGGAATCCAGTATTTCTCTTGCAAATATATCTACTATTGTTGACATTTAAAATCCTCCTCTTTTATAGTCCTTTGTATTAGTATAACAATATTTGAAGTGTGACATCAACATAAAAATTATAAAGCCACACTTCTAATTAAAATATGATATAAGCTTATAGTCTATCACCAATAAACTTGATTAAATCTACTACCCTGCTTGAATAACCCCATTCATTATCATACCACGAAAGCACTTTGATCATATCCCCTTCTAACACCATAGTTGATAATCCATCCACTATAGAGGAATTCTCATTTCCTTTGAAGTCTATTGAAACTAAAGGCTCTTCTGTATAAGCTAGTATTCCCTTTAATGCGTTATTCGCCACATTTTTAAAAGCTTCATTTATTTCTTCTATTGTTACGCTTTTTTTCAATGTAGCAACCAAATCAACTACTGATACAGTGGGGGTTGGGACTCTTAACGAAGCTCCAGTAAGCTTGCCCTTCATTTCCGGTAAAACTAATGCTACCGCTTTCGCTGCACCTGTTGTGGTTGGAATGATAGAAAGGCCCGCCGCTCTGGCTCTCCTCAAATCTGAATGAGGTAAATCCAATACTCTTTGATCATTTGTATAAGAGTGTATCGTGGTCATCAAGCCTTTCACAATCCCGAACTCTTCATGAAGTACTTTAACCACTGGTGCAAGGCAATTTGTAGTACAAGAAGCATTTGAAATGATATCATGGCTTGCGCTATCATATTTTTCTTCATTTACACCCATTACAATTGTGATGTCTTCATTCTTTCCAGGAGCTGATATAATCACCTTTTTTGCGCCCGCCTTTATATGTTTATAGGCATCCTCCCGCTTTGTAAAAAGTCCTGTTGCTTCAATAACGATATCTACTTCATATTCTCCCCATTTTATATTTTGAGGATCTCTTTCTGCAAACACTTTTATTTCTTTTCCATCTACTACGATTGCGCCTTCTTTTGAACTGACTTCTGCTCCATATATTCCATAGGTGCTATCATATTTTAAAAGGTGCGCCAATGTTTTGGTATCTGTTAAATCATTAATAGCTACTATTTGAATTTGATCACCAAACTTTTTCTGAGCTATTTTAAAAACCGGCCTTCCTATTCTTCCAAATCCATTAATACCTACTTTTATTGTCATATACTTTCCTCCTTTATGTGAAAAGCTTTACCTAATCAAACATAGTACTTAATATTTGCTCTGTTGAAATACCCATTATTATTTCTTCACGGTTAAAAGAATTTAAGATTTTGGAGATTTCTTCTTTCTCATATTTTTGACCAATAACACTTGCCTCTAATTCAGGCAGGTTCTCTTTACTAAAAAAGTCTCCATAGAATTTACACGATGCTACGATTCCGTCCTTTATATCCAATAATACTTCAAGCTTCCCACCTTCAAAACGTTTGGAGTTTTTATAATTAAATCGAGGAGACTCACCATAGTTCCACTCCCATGTATTGTATTTGGAGGCTGCCAGTTTTTTTATTTCTATCATATCCTCCTCACTAAGGGAGCAATATTCCCAGCTTTCATCCTGTTCTTTTACATAATCTGCTAGTCTATCCCTAAATTCTCCAATTGTGATTTTATTATGCATATGTTCTAATATATTCGTTACACGACTTCTAACCGACTTTATCCCTTTTGATACTATTTTATCATCTGATACAAAAAGTGCTTCCTGTACATCATCAAGATTGGAATCAAAAAGTAATGTACCATGATGTAATAGTCTATCATTCTTTATATACTGAGAATTTCCTGAGAACTTTTTGTCTTCTATAGTCAAGTCATTTCTTCCACTTACTTGAGCATTTACATTATATTTCTGAAGCATATTCACTATGGGATAAGTGAATTTTCTAAAGTCAAACATCCCATTTTTCCCACTGCCCACAATAAAAGTGAAATTTAAATTTCCTAAATCATGGTAAACAGCACCGCCTCCAGACAGCCTTCTTACCACGTGAATATTATTATCCCTCACATAGGTGGAGTTTATTTCTTCTACTGTATTTTGATGTTTCCCTATTATTATGGAAGGTTCATTTTGCCATAGCAAAAAGTATGTTTCTCCTGGTTTACAATTTGTAAGCACATACTCTTCCAATGCTAGATTATAATGCGGGTCTACAGATCTATTATCAATATATTTCATTGGTTACTCCTTCCAGTCCTCCTTTGATTTAGTCTTAGAAGTTTTTTACTCTCATGTATATTTTAATATACTTTTTAAAAATAAAATACATTTAAATCCATGAAACCATTATATTTCAAGAATATAATCAAGTTCTAACTCTTTTAACACGTTTTTCATATAGTTTTCAATCTCTAAAGAGCTAGAAAGAGTCATAGCATGCTGTGCCACTTGACGAGCATAACTAATGCTAACGGAGTTAACAATCTTTTTAACCTTTAATATTGAACTTGGGCTCATACTAAATTCATCAAGACCCATACCAAGCAGTAAAACTGTAGCCAGTGGATTTCCTGCAAGTTCTCCGCACATACCAGTAAATTTACCTTTCCCATGAGATACTTCTATTACATTACGTATTAATCTTAGTACAGATGGGTGCATGCTTTTATATATTGAGCTTACCTTTTCATTTCCCCTATCTACAGCCAGTGTATACTGGGTTAAATCATTTGTTCCAATACTAAAGAAGTCTACCTCTTTTACTATTAAATCAGCTGCTATTGCTGCCGAAGGTATTTCTACCATGATTCCTACTTTTATATTCTCATCAAATGCCTGCTGCTTTTGCCTTAATTCATTTTTTGCCTCTTCTAGTATTTCATTTGCTTTTACCACTTCCTCAACGCCAGCTATCATAGGATACATGATTAGAGTCTTGCCAAATTTGCTTGCTCTTAGTATTGCTCTTAACTGTGTTTTAAATAATTCCACATCTTCAAGACAAATTCTTATGGCTCTAAAGCCTAAAAACGGATTTTCTTCTTTTGGCAATTTAAAATATGGTATTTCTTTATCTCCACCTACATCAAGGGTACGAATAATCACCGGCCTTCCATCCATAATTTCTACAGCTTTTTTATAGGATGCAAATTGCTCTTCTTCATTAGGCTGTCTGTCTCTATCCATATATAGAAATTCTGTTCTAAATAAACCTACACCTTCTGCTCCATTTTCCATTGCCTTTTCTGCATCCTCCGGCATTCCAATGTTTGCTGCCAGCTCAATCATATGGCCATCCAGTGTTTTGGTTTGTATATCTTTCAGCTTGAATAGCTCCTTTTTTATCTTTGCTCCAAGCTCGACCTTTTTTTCAATCTCCACAATTTTATTTCTGTCTAGTTCCAGTTCTATCACTGCTTTTGAGCCGTCCATACTGATTAACTGCCCTTCTTTTAGTGAGGCTAGTATACCACTAGCCCCCAGTATTGCAGGTATCTCCATATTTCTTGCTAGTATGGCTGTATGGGCAGTTGAGCCACCAACCTCAGCAATGATTCCTTTTACATGCTTGCGATCGACAGTTGCCATAAGGGATGGCGTAATTTCTTTTCCTGCAATGATTACATCTTCCTTCATGTTCGATATATCTTTAATAGGAACTCCTAACATGTTTTTTAGCAATCTGCTGCCCACATCTTTTATATCAGCGGCTCTTTCTTTAATATAGGGATCATCTATCTGCTGGAACAGTGCAACTTGTTCTTCTACACTTTTATATAATGCATACTCAGCTTTAAAAAGCTCATTCACTATAATCTCCTTGATACCATCGAGAAGAACAGGATCATCTACTATCATCAAATGAGCCTGTATAATGTTTGCCTCGTCTTCACCAACTGTTTCTAATGTTTTCTGATATATTTCCTCAATCTGGCTTCTAGCATCTGCAAATGCCTCTATCAATTTTTGTATTTCTGCCTGAACTTGGCTATATTCAATATTACTTTTATCAATATCTATTTCAGCTTCATCAAGTATATACACCTTACCGATAGCTAATCCAGGAGAGGAAGCAACACCAATCTTCATCATAATTCACCCTACTCTTTAAATTTTGTTTCAACTAGGTTTATAAGTTCATCAACAGCTTGTTTTTCATCTTCTCCTTCTGCGGATATAACAATTTTACTTCCTGCTGAAATCCCCACAGATAAAACATTGATGATACTCTTTGCATTTATTTTCTTTTCCTTAAATTCTATGCTAATGGCTGATTTAAATTTGGATGCTTCTTTAACAAATTCTGATGCTGGTCTTGCATGAAGTCCTGTTTTATTTGCTATAACCACTTCTTTACTATACATATAAGAACCTCCGTATATTACATTTTTTTTGGCAAATGTGTAGATTTGTTTATACTGTCTGCTACAGCTTCCATAAAAGCTTCTGAAAATGTCGGATGCCCGTGGATTATATCCGAAACTTCATATGCGGTTATCTCCATATTCATGAGTGCAGCAGCTTCATTAATGATTTCTGCTGCTCCAGGTCCAATGATATGGACTCCTACTATTTCGCCATATCTTTTATCTATGATTACCTTTACAAAGCCATTGAATTCTCCTGAAGCCAGTGCTCTGCCGTTTGCTGCAAAGGGGAATCTTCCTACTGAAATTTCATACTTAGCTTTTGCTTCATCCTCTGTTAGACCCACGCTTCCCACTTCCGGCATGGTATATATGCAGCTTGGAACATAATCAAGCTTTATTTTTTCTTCTTTGTTCATTGCATTAGAAGCTGCTACTTCACCCATCTTGAAAGCTGCATGAGCAAGCATCTTCATTCCATTTATATCTCCTGGAGCATAGACTCCTTCCATGCTTGTTTCCATCTTTTCATTGACCTTTATTTTTCCTCTGTTCATCTCCAGCTCAATTTCACTTAGTGCCTCAAGATCTGGTACTCTTCCTATTGATAAAAGTACTTTATCCGCTTCAATGATTCCTTGATCTGTATATAACATTAATTTTTTATCTTTTTCTTGGATTTTCTCTAACTTTGTAGAAGTCATTACTTTAATATCTTTACTGACTATAGACTTATAAAGCTCCGATGACAATTCATGATCCATCAATGGTATGATTCTATCAGCCATTTCAATAATTGTGACATCACTGCCATAAGATCTAAATACCATCCCTAATTCTACTCCGATTACACCGCCGCCAATAATTGCTAGATGTCTTGGTATTTCTCTCAAATCTAATAATTCGTCGCTTGTCAAAACCAGATTGCTTGACATCCCTTCAATATTCAACTTTGCCGCTTTTGATCCACCAGCAAGTATTATTTTTTTAGCCTGAATCAATTCTTTATTGTCTACTAAAACCTTTTTATCTTTAGTAATTTTACCTATACCATAGAACATCTTCACTCCGTAGCTTCTCAATAGTCCCGCCACTCCGGTTGTCAGCGTTTTTACTACCTCATCTTTTGCTTCTACGATCTTATTCATATCTATTTTAAAACTAGCAGTTTCTAGCAGTATACCCCTTTTTGCTGCATTTTCAATATTCTCAATAACTTCTGCGTTTTTAAGATATGTCTTGGTTGGAACACAGCCTCGATTTAAACAAGTTCCTCCTACTACATCCTTTTCTACCAGTGCAACCTTGCCGCCTAATTGTGCTGCCTTAATAGCTGCTACGTAGCCTGCAGGTCCTCCACCTATTACTACCACATCAAATATGTCATCATGGGGATTTAAAACTGCTGTCTTTATCTTATCTTCTTTTACATCAGTTTTTTCATAAAGTGTTTTATCCTCTATTTGCTCTCCTGGATTCCCAATATATCCAATAACATGGACTACAGGGACTACTTGACCTTCTTGCTTTACTATTTTTATTAAAGTTCCCGAAATCTGAGCTTCTACTTCCATGTTTACTTTATCTGTCAATATCTCTAAAAGAGGTTCTCCTTGTTCTACCTGATCTCCTTCTTTCTTGAACCATTTTATGATTGTTCCCTCTTCCATTGCCATTCCAGCTTTAGGCATGATAATACTAGTAGCCATTTACACCTCTCCTTTTGAACCTTAGATAGCCAAAACTCTATATCAGCATCTCTAAAGGATTTTCTAATAGTGTCTTTATTCTCCTTAAGAAAATCGCACCCGAAGCTCCATCTATTACTCTGTGGTCAAAGGTCAAGCTTAGCCCCATGATTTTTCTTGCTTCAATCTTTTCTCCAGATAACCTTAATTCTTCTTCAATTGCACATACACCAAGTATTGCACTTTCTGGCTGATTGATGATTGGTGTGAAGGATACGATATCATACATTCCCAAGTTGCTTACTGTAAAGGTTCCTCCAATCATATCATCAGGCATAAGCTTTCCTTCTCTGGCCTTCCCTGATAATTCTTTAGCCTTTATGGATATCTTCTTTATTGACATGTCCTCTGCACCTTTTATCACTGGTACGATAAGCCCGTCTTCTAAGGCTACTGCCATCCCTATATTTATTTCTTCTTTGTATAGTATTTCTTCACCCATCAGGCTTGCATTGACATTTGGAAATTCTTTTAATGCACAAGCTGCTGCCTTTAATACAAAATCATTATAAGTTAGCTTGATATCTATTGTTTTATTCAGTTTTTCTCTTATAGATGTAAGCTCTGTAACATCTGCTTTAGCATGTAAGGTTACTGAAGGTATTTCTATATGGCTTTGCAGCATTCTTTCAGCTATGATCTTTCTTATACCTTTAAGTGGCCTTCTACTGAATTTTTCCCCTGCTATTTTTGGTTTTTCTTCTTTTAGGGTTAATAACGACTCTATATCTTGTTTCACAATTTTCCCATCAAAGCCACTTCCAGTCATACTGCCTATATTTAACTCATTTTCCTCTGCCATTCTTCTTGCAAGGGGTGTAATGGATACATTTTTATATTCTAGTACATCTTTTACCTTTATTTCACCAAAGCTTCCAGACCCTCTTATTTTTGATAAATCTATATCTTTTTCATTGGCTATTCTTCTAGCTGCTGGTGTGGCTGCTTGCTTTCCTATAACAGCTTCAAGCTTCTTATTACCTTGACTTACTCCTTTGTTTTCTGAAATTTCCTCTTTGCTTACATCTTCAATACTTTTTATTGTGTCTTCTACTTGCTCTCCTACAGCTCCTATATAGCCTATCACATTGGTTACGGGAACTACTTGACCTTCTTGCTTTACTATTTTTATCAACGTCCCAGAAGTCTGGGCTTCTACTTCCATATTTACCTTATCTGTCAATATTTCTAAAAGAGGTTCTCCTTGTTCTACCTGATCCCCCTCTTTCTTGAACCATTTTATAACGGTTCCTTCTTCCATTGCCATTCCAGCTTTGGGCATAATTACAGCCGTTGCCATCATTACCCCTCCTTTATTTCACAAGACTTAATACTGCATCTTTTATGGTTTCTTCTGTAGGCACTGCATTCTTTTCAAGTTCTGGGCAATATGGTATTGGAATATCTAAACCACAAAGCCTTTTTATTGGTGCATCAAGATAGAAAAACGCCTCACTATCTGCAATCATTGCTGCTATTTCTCCACCAAAACCTCCTGTTTTTACTGCTTCATGAACGATAAGCACTCTCCCTGTCTTCTTGGCTGATTTTATTAAGGTTTCTTTATCTAGCGGTATGAGTGTTCTTGGATCTACCACTTCTATTTCGATTCCCTCTTTTGAAAGATCCTCTGCAACTTTGAGGCAAGTTGGAACCATTCTTCCATAGGTTATGATGGTTAAATCCTTCCCTTCTCTCTTTACATCCGCAGTTCCAAGCTCTATTACATAATCTTCTTCAGGCACCATACCTTTTTTTCGATATAAAAGCTTTTGTTCTATAAAGACTACAGGATTGTCGTCTCTAATTGCGGCTTTTAAAAGTCCTTTTGCATCATAAGGTGTTGATGGTATAACCACTTTTAATCCGGGCACATGGCAAAACCAGGCTTCCAAGCTTTGTGAATGCTGAGCGGCAGCTCCTGTCCCTGAGCCTCCAGCTGTTCTTAGTACCATTGGTACCTTTGCTTTTCCCCCAAACATATATCTCATTTTTGCTGCTTGATTTACAAGCTGATCCATGGATATTGTAGTAAAATCACTAAACATGATTTCTGCGATTGGTCTCATGCCGGTAACCGCAGCTCCTGCCGCTGCCCCTGCTATCACAGCCTCAGATATTGGTGTATCTCTCACTCTTTCTTCTCCAAACTCTTCAAACATTCCAACAGATACACCAAAAGCCCCTCCATATAAGCCTACATCTTCTCCCATGAGAAACACATTTTCATCTTTTCTCATTTCCTCTGACATTGCTTCTTTTATTCCTTGTGCATAAGTAATTTCTCTCATTTTCTCATACCTCCTATGCATACACATCTTCAAGTATTGTATTTAATGATGGATATGGACTGTTTTGTGCAAACTCAACTGCTTTTTCTAAATCCTCTGTAGTCTTTTTCTCTATTGCATCTAACTCTTCAGCCGTAAATATATGATTATCCTCTAAATATTTTCTCAAACGCTTGATTGGGCACTTTGCTTTCCATGATGCGATCTCTTCTTTTGTTCTGTAAACATTGGCATCACTCTTTGAGTGCCCAAGCCATCTATAAGTTTTTGCTTCTATCAATATTGGACCATTTTGCTTTACATAATCTTTCGCTTCCATTACCGTATTATAAACTTCTATCACATCATTTCCATCTATTACTACGCCTTTTATTCCATAGCCAGCAGCTCTATCTGCTACGTTTATAATGTTCATGGACTTACTAGTAGGAACCGACATTCCATACATATTATTTTCGCAAATAAATAGAATAGGCAATTTCCATATAGAAGCTAAATTTAAGGCTTCATGAAAGCTGCCTTCATTTGCGGCACCATCTCCGAAAAAACACACTACAACATTATCTTGTTTTTTCATTTTTAATGTAAGTGCTGCACCTACTGATATTGCATGTCCGCCTCCTACTACCCCATTTGCACCAAGATTTCCTCTCTCAAGGTCTGCTATATGCATAGATCCACCTTTGCCCTTACAATAGCCCGTAGCCCTTCCAAGAAGCTCTGCCATCATCTTATTTAAGTCAACGCCCTTGCCAATACAATGTCCATGTCCTCTATGGGTACTTGTTATAAAATCTGTATCCTCCAGTGCACTGCAAGCACCTACGGCAGAAGCCTCTTCGCCTACTGAAAGATGGGTTGTCCCATGTACCATACCCATAGAAAAGAAATATGCTACTTTCTCTTCAAATTTCCTTGTATGAAGCATCTTTTCATACATTTCTCCGAGTTTTTCCTTACTTATATTCATCTAAATAACCTCCTAGCTTTCACTGAAAATAAACTTCTTTATTGCATATGCTACACCGCTTTCATTATTTGAAAGGGTTATAAAATCAGCCTCTTTCTTTACGCTTTCAGTTGCGTTTCCAACAGCTATTCCCAGTCCTACACTTTTTATCATGGAAATATCGTTTTCACCGTCACCTATAGCCATTATTTCTTTTGGATTTATTCCGTATATCTGCGCAATCTTTAATATAGCTGCTCCCTTGGATGTGTTTTTATGAAATATTTCAAGAAAAGTAGGCTTTGAATATAATATATTTAAATGATTCTCATATTTGTCAATCAGTATTTTTCTAATCTCGTCCAGCTTCTCTCTTTTATCTATAAGAAGCAGTTTGCCTCCCTGCGTTTCCTTGCTGTATTCTTTTAATGAATCAACATAATCAAATTGTATATTGTTTAAATCTCTATAATACTTTGCATATTCCGTTTCCTTTTCGCATAGTATTTTTTCACCTTCATAAAAATTTATGTGTATTTTATAAGACTCTATTTCTTTTATCACTTCATATGCGATTTTTGTATCGATGGGAAAGCTATGCATTATTTGATCTGTGGCAGGATTCTGTATATATGCTCCATTTAAGCTTGCTGTAAGATGAGAAAGCTCCAATTCTTTTATATACTTTTTTGTTGAAGC
>JAUQXG010000260.1 GCA_030834765.1 Lutispora sp. | reverse complement strand
CTGGTGGGTGTATTGCTCCGGCACAACAAGGACCTGCTTTCTGCCAGGTTCTGTCATGTCGACTGCTTTTTTTATCTCATCAAGACAAAAGCGGCTTTTCCCACTTCCTGCCCTGCCATATATGATTCTAAGACTCATCATTTTTTTCCTCCTTAGGTGACAGATGGGGGATAGTCCTGCCCCCCCACTTAGACAGTTATTCAATAAGTGCCTAAGTGAAGGACCTGGCACTCAATCAATATCACTGTGACTTATTTAATTATATCATTAGTACAACTCCTATCGTCATATATTTTATAGATATAAATTTTTGTAATTGAGGTGGTTTATAATATGAGGACTTTGAGAATGGGTATGCGCGGCACCGATGTGATGGAGATACAATCATTATTAAGCATCTTGGGCTACTATAAAGGAGCTTTAGATAGAATCTTTGGTTCCCAAATGAGAAATGCGGTGATTGCTTTTCAGCGAAACTTTGGTCTCACAGCTGATGGAGTAATCGGTCCTGCAACATACAAAGTCATGGAAAAATATTTACTTGGCTATGATACTTATGTCATTAAACCTGGAGACACCTTTTATAAGATCTCACAAAGATACTTTACTTCACTCCCTAGAATACTTGCAGCAAATCCAAACTTAGACCCTACACGACTTCAAATAGGACAGCAGATCATTATACCTTATGGAATAGATGTAGTCCAAACCAATATTGACTATACATATGAAATAATGGAAAGGGATATAAGGGGCTTACAGGTGCGATATCCTTTCCTTCAAGTAGGGGTTGCTGGAAAAAGTGTATTGGGCAAAAACTTATATTATATAAGGCTGGGCAATGGCACAAATGAGGTGTTCTATAATGCTGCCCATCATTCACTAGAATGGATTACGGCTCCCCTTCTTATGAAATACTTGGAAAACTTTGCAAAGGCTTACGTGGATGGGACCAATATCAAAGGTTATAATCCAAGAGACATATTTAGCAGAAGCAGCATATACATTATGCCTATGGTAAATCCAGATGGGGTAAATCTTGTTTTAGATGGACTTTCAAGAGATAATCCATATTACAGCCAACTCATACGATGGAATAATGGCAGCACATCCTTCGGCAGAAACTGGCAAGCTAATATAAAAGGTGTGGATTTGAACCATAACTATAATGCACTTTTTAATGAATATAAAGAAGTAGCAGCAAGTATGGGTATTACCGGTCCTAGCCCAAGCAGATATCCAGGACCAAGTCCCGAGTCTGAACCAGAATCAAAAGCGGTAGCTGATTTTACTAGAAGCCATAACTTCAGGCTTGTTTTGGCTTACCATAGTCAAGGAGAAGTCATATACTGGAATTTTCAAAATATGGCACCCCCAGAAGCAAGACAAATAGGTCAGCAGTTTGCTAGAGCCAGCGGCTATATACTAGATGTACCAACAGGAGCTGCTTCCTACTCAGGTTATAAGGATTGGTTTATACAGCAGTATCGAAGGCCTGGGTATACAATTGAAGTAGGAAGGGGTACAAATCCTCTGCCTATATCCCAGTTCCCACAAATATACAGGGATAATGAGGAAATATTGCTTTTAGCGGCAATTGTTTAAGATATCTGAAAGAAAATAATAATTCAAAGATAAGACGGATACTTTGACTTGTTATTTTCTTGAAGGTGCCTGATAGGAGGGTTTTATGTATTATTGTCCTTATATGAATTGCGCTATTCTTTCTTTTAATCAATATTCTGCTGCAACAGCTAAATACAGCATAAAGATAAACCTGGCCGCGCGCAGACTCACTTTATTTAAAGATGACAAAGCTTTTAGGACTTATCCAATTGCTATTGGAAAAATACTGACTCAAACCCCTAAAGGCATATATAAAATAATAAATAAGCAAGTAAATCCAGGAGGTCCTTTCGGCGCTAGATGGATGGGATTAAATAGAAGAGGATATGGCATACACGGAACAAATAATCCTTCCTCTATTGGTAATGCTGTATCCCATGGATGTATCAGAATGTATAATAAAGATGTAATTGAGGTGTTTAATCTAGTGGGGGTTGGAACTACAGTTAGAATTATATAGAAATATAGGAAGAATAGAGAAAGTCTATGCCGATTTACAAGGGATAGACTTTCAGCTTTCATTTAACATATGCGTATACTTTTGTACATGATCTTATCTTTACAAAGAGATACCATTTTCCATGATTCCATTCCAAGGAATTTCAGAAGGTTTGCGCAGTAGCTGGTGTTTAAAAACAGGAATATTATACTTCCTGCCAAGTATTCTCATTTGTTCTTTATAGATTCCCTTTAACCCGTCATGTATTGCGATCCCAGATATACCGCCTTCAATAGATCTCACACAGGCTTCCAGCTTCGCTGCTCCTTCTTCCTTTTCATATTGTCCGGCCACCAGCCATTGATTAGGGATGATGTGAGATATGCCAAAGGCATTGTTTCCCCATGTCTCAAATACAGCATTCCCAAAGGCAGGTTCAAAATGAATACCTCCCACACAAAGCAGGTTCATCAATCTTTTATCATTATTAAAGAAAATACTAGTAAGAGAATTTGCTATTACTTTAGCTGCTGAATAGTTTGACCAGCTTTCCTTTGTACTCCCTATTTCTATATCAATAATCGGTACAGGAAATTGAGGTATCATTTCTGGGGTACCACCATTATTGATCATGCCAGACCAATGTGTACCCTCCGTAGCAATTCTAAAATCTTCTAAACCAACTTCTATTCTATTTTTCTCCATTGCCCATAGCAGATTATGCATATATAAAGGATTTGCGTTTCCAAAATTACCACTATTCACATCCCCTGTAGTATGGACAGTCAGCACTTTATCCGGTGCATTATGCCCCTCATGCCAATTTACAAGACCTGCCATATCAAAGTGTGAGAAATGTTTGTTCATAATGGGCAAGTAGTAATGATAGTCATAGCAAATACAATTATCTGTAGAAACAAAATTCTTTATATTTAGAATTAAAATTCACTTATCTTTTATCACTTATATTTACAAATGAAGGTAAAAGCATTAGAATAATTATATGGTTATCAAATTAGATAGAGGAGGAATAGCATGGAGAACTTGGAAAGGAAGTCACAATTGGCATGGGATAAATATGGAGAAGAGGACTTAAAACTGGTATTCAGTTTTGCTGATGAATATAGGGAGTTTATGTCCAAGGTTAAAACAGAAAGAGAATGTGCAGTAGAAATTGTTCGTCTTGCTGAATTAGCCGGTTTTCGCAGCTTGAATGATATCATCCAAAACAA
>JAUQXG010000259.1 GCA_030834765.1 Lutispora sp. | reverse complement strand
TTAATATATTTTCTGGTACTGTATCCATCATTGAAGTGTGAGTATAACCAGGAGCAACTACATTCACTCTAATGCCTTTTCTTCCAAGCTCTTTGGCCCATGATTTCGTCATACCGATTACGCCCCATTTAGCTGCCGCATAATTTGTTTGACCTACATTTCCATATATTCCAACAACAGATGAACAATTTATTATAGAGCCATTGCCTTGCTCAAGCATAGTTTCCAAAATTGCTTTTGTGCAGTTGAAAACTCCTTTAAGATTTACATCTATTACTTTATCAAATTGTTCTTCTGTCATCTTTCTAAGCATTGCATCAGAAGTTATGCCTGCATTGTTTACTAAAACATCAACTTTTCCCCATTTTTCTTTCACTGTAGCAACCATAGCATCAATTTCAGCTCTATCTGTTACATTAGCCTTAAAGCCCATCACTTGTGCTCCTGGAATCTGTGCTAATAACTCTTTAACAGCTTTGTCCGCATTTTCTTGGGAACTTCCACATATAACTACCTTGGCACCTTCTCTAGCGAAGGTCAGTGCTGTAGTAAACCCAATACCTTTAGATGAACCAGTAATAATAGCTACTTTTTCTTTTAATCTCATGATGATACCTCCTAATAATTAAGTAATTATTTATCTTTCAACTATAACAGCAGTTCCCATTCCCCCGCCGATACATAGTGTAGCTAAACCCTTTTTCGCATCTCTTCTCTTCATTTCATATAGAAGCGTTGTAAGTATCCTAGCTCCGCTTGCTCCTACCGGGTGTCCTAAGGAAACAGCACCGCCATTCACATTTACCTTACTCATATCAAAGCCCAGCTCTTTTGATACAGCCAAAGATTGTACTGCAAATGCTTCATTTGCTTCAACCAAATCCATATCTTCTACTTTCATATTTGCTTTATCCATGGCTCTCTTCACTGCAGAAACAGGTCCAATACCCATTATACTTGGGTCAACTCCGCCATTGGCATAGCCTGCGATTTTTGCCATAGGTGTTAGCCCTAACTCCTTAGCTTTTTCTGCAGACATGATGACTAATGCAGCAGCTCCATCATTTATGCCCGATGCATTTCCTGCTGTAACTGAACCTTCTTTCTTGAAAGCAGGTCTTAATTTTGAAAGTGCATCTGCTGTAACGCCAGATCTTGGAAATTCATCTGTATCTATTATCGTATCACCTTTTTTAGATGAAATAACAACAGGTACGATCTCTTCTTTAAATTTGCCAGCTTTCATAGCTGCTTCTGCTTTATTTTGACTATTAGCAGAAAACTCATCCTGCTCAGCTCTAGTAATGTTATATTTGTCCGCCAAGTTTTCGGCTGTATTTCCCATATGGTATTGATTGAATACATCTGTTAAAGCATCATATATCATTGAATCTACCAAGACTCCATTTCCCATCTTATAGCCTGTTCTCGCATTTGGAACTAAATATGGCGCTCTGCTCATACTCTCTGTTCCACCTGCAATCACTATATCTGCATCTCCGCATTGTATTGCCTGAGCAGCTAATTGTACTGATCTAAGTCCTGAACCACATATCATATTAATAGTCATTGCAGGCTTTTCTACTGGTATCCCTGAATGAACTGCCACTTGTCTTGCAACACCTTGTCCTAGCCCTGCTTGAAGCACGCAGCCTAATATCGTTTCATCAACCATATCTGGCGTGATTCCTGCTCGCTTTATTGCTTCC
>JAUQXG010000258.1 GCA_030834765.1 Lutispora sp. | reverse complement strand
TGAATCTTGGTGCCGAAGCTGCAAAAGGTGACATACTTTGGTTTGTCCATGCTGACTCAAAAGTTGAGCAAAATAGTGTAGATATCATAGGAAGAACCATAGAAGAAGGCTACATAGGAGGCTCTTTCAAGTTATATTTCTATGATTTAGATACAAGGTTTATGAGATATGTAGCTAATTCCTCCAACAAAAGAGCCAAATATCTAAAATTAGTTTTTGGAGATCAAGGAATATTTATGAGAAAGGATATATTCAAAAAACTAAATGGCTACAAGGATATGGAATTGATGGAGGACTGGGATATATCTAAGAGAATCCATAAACTAGGGAAGATGAAAACCTTAGATCAAAAGATAGGCACTTCTGCAAGAAGATTTAAAGAAAAGGGACCAATAAAGACCTTGCTGCAGATGCATAAAATAAAGATTTTATATGTTTTAGGAACACCTATTGATAAGCTATCTGAAATATATAGGCAGGTGAGGTAATTTGAATGCACTGATACTCATGACAAGGATTCCTATTCCAGGGCAGACAAAAACAAGATTAATGGATATTATGTCAGGCTATGAACGTGCTGACTTGCATCTTGCATTTTTAATGGACCTCTTTCATACTTTTAAAAAAGTAAGAAATAAAGTAGAGATCTATCTTACTTATACACCAGAGAATTCTTTTAAAATAATAGATGATATGATACCTGGCTATATCAAAACTTTCCCTCAAAAGGGGGAGGATTTAGGAGAAAAAATGTATCATGCAATAAAGCATGTTTTATCGATTGGATATGAAAATGTAATCTTAATAGGTGCAGATATACCAGATCTAAGTGCGGAAGATATCAATACAGCCTTTAGAATATTAGAAAATAAAGACTTAATCTTCGGACCTTCTTATGATGGAGGATATTATCTGGTTGGGATGAAAAAACCAAATAAGAAAATATTTGATATAAGCAAGAATTGGGGAGAAAAGTCAGTGTTGGAATCTACCGTAGATATAGCAAATAATCTAGGATTATCAATAGGGTTAGCACCAAAATACAGAGATATTGATACAAAAGAAGATTTATTTGAATTTATGAAGAAACATGAAAATGATATAGAAATGAAGGCTTTATATACAACAGAATTTGTTAGGAGATGGAGGGAAACAATTGATTAAAGAAAAATTAATACAACAAATAAAAGAATATATAAATATAAATAGGAAAACTAGCCTTTCGGAGCTTAATTTAAGCATGGATGTAAAAGTAATATTTCTGGCTCAGGGCGAATACAATATCAATTTTGTTTTAGAGTCAGCTGACAATAAATATGTATTTAGAGTAAATACCGGAAGCCAATTGCAAATTAAAAATCAAATAAGATATGAATACAATGCACTAAAATATATAGAGATATCAGGGGTGACACCAAGGGTATTCTTCGTAGACGATTCTTTAGGATATTTTGATTGCGGCATACTTATTATGGAGTTTTTAGAAGGAAATTTTCTTGATTACAGGAAAGATTTAACGAAAGCTGCCTCCATTTTTTCTAAAATTCATTCATTAGAGATTAAGAAAGAGAATTCTTTTATAGTGGAAGAAAATATATTTCAAGATAGAATTAAAGAGGGTGAAAGACTCCTCGAAAATGTTTGGAGCAGCACAATTGTTGATAAAGAAGTGAAGCATTTTTTTGAAAGATTATTAAACTGGGCAAAGGCCAATAGAAGTAAAGAAAAATATTTTATTGAGGAACCTTGGCATGTTATAAACAATACAGAGGTAAATTCTCATAATTTTATTATTGGCCCCAAGAGCTACTTGATTGACTGGGAAAAACCGGTGATTAGTGATCCAGCTCAGGATATAACTCACTTTATTGCACCCACCACGACTTTGTGGAAGGCAAACTATATGTTTACTAGGGAAGAAAGAAATAGTTTTTTTGAATATTATATTGAAGGATTAAACGGCAATCATAAGAATATAAGAGATAGAGTCCACCTATATACACCCTATCTCTATTTAAGGGCTTTAGCATGGTGTGCATATGCCTATGTAGAATATCATGATCCTCATAAAGAGATTAAAAATATGGATACGTTTAAAAAGATTAAAGAATATCTTTCAATAGATTTTATGGAAGATCTCTTAAAAGATTTTATATAAAATCTTTTGAAAGATATGAAATGGAACTATAGAGAGCCATTTACGTCTATAGAAATGGATGCTTGAAAAACTTCATTTAGGAGGTAGTAGTGTGAAAAAGATACTATTGTTGATGCTAATTTTATCCATGAGTGCTTCTCTCTTTGGTTGTATGAATAGAAAGGACGAGGCTCAATTAAAAGAAGAGTTACAAAGAACGAATGAAATCAATAAAAAAGCTGTTGCGAGTTTAGTTGAAGATTTCGGCAAAAAACTTCAAACGGTTTCGCTTCAAGCTCCTAAAGATATAGTGATGGAAAGTATGAAGGAGAACTACGGAGACTTTGTATCGCCTACACTTCTTGCAAAATGGCAGGAAAATCCTCAAAATGCTCCTGGTCGAATGCTTTCAAGCCCATGGCCAGATCGTATAGAGATCCTAGACATTGAAAAATTATCAGAAGATACGTACCAGGTTATGGGCGAGATTATTGAAATAACCAGCGTGGAAAAGGTAAGCGGCGGGGTTGCCGCAAAGCTGCCGATTACTCTCACCATAAAAAAGATTGAGAATCGTTGGCTTATTGACACTGTCACCCTAGGCGTTTACCAAGAGACCAACTCAATCACTTATGAAAATACACAATATGGTTTCCGCTTTTTCTTGCCGGAGACCTGGAAAGATTATGAGATCGTATCTGATGAATGGGAGGGCTTGGCTTTGGGAAATACACAAAGTGATAAGGTTGTTGAAGCTGGTCCCATCATTTCCATCAGACATCCTCAATGGACTTCCCAAAATCCACGGCAGGATATCCCCATAATGGTATTTACACTTACTCAATGGAATGCATTAGAACAGGATAAGTTTCATATTGGCGCAGCACCTATTGGTCCAAGTGAGCTTGGTCGAAATTCTAAATATGTTTTTGCACTTCCAGCACGTTATAATTATGCATTTCCTGAAGGATATGAAGAAGTGGAAGATATTTTAAATAGTAAGCCTCTTCAACCTATGGAAGCGAATGATTTGAATTAAGATTGAAATTTAAAAGCAGCTTTTTAGAGAAAATTTTCTAAAAAGCTGTTTTTAAATTTTTGACCTTTAAATCAGAGGATGGTAGAATCTAGGTAGTTGGTTACATATGGTAAGTATTAAAATAGCTTATTATCTATATTGTAAACATTATAGGAGGAGGTTACATATGAAGCGTTCACAAATTAATCGAGAAATACAGCTAGCGAAGACTTTGCTAGAAGAGAACAATATCAAATTACCCTCTTTTGGTTATTGGCCTTTAGAGGAATGGAAATCAGGTAAAAGAAACTTAACAACCATTCAAGAAGTTATGTTGGGTTGGGATATAACGGATTATGGAAAAGATAGATTTAATGAATTAGGAGCGGTCTTATTTACTTTGAGAAATGGATCCTTAAAAGATAATAGGATTGGTACTCCCTATGCAGAAAAGCTCATTATTTTGAAGGAAGGACAGCGGCTTCCAATCCATTATCATAGAAGTAAAACAGAAGATATCATAAATCGAGCTGGTGGGGTTTTAGCCATTAAATTATATCATTCTTTAGAAAATGGTGAAGTGGATTATTTGTCAACGGTAAGCGTTGATTTAGATGGTGTATCCTGTACTTTTGGGGCAGGTGAAGAGATCAACATTTATCCTGGCAATAGTATTACGTTACGACCCTATATATATCATTTGTTTTGGGCCAAAGAAGGCTGTGGGGATCTGGTATGTGGAGAAGTCTCTTCTATTAATGATGACAACACAGATAATTTTAATGCAGAAGACGTTAGTAGGTTTTCAACGATTGAAGAGGATGAGCCAATTTTGCACCCCCTTTGTAATGAATATCATATAGTTTTAGGAGAGCAAAATGTTTGATATTGTTGCAGTAGGAGAATTATTGATTGACTTCACCCCTATAAAAAATGAGTTTGGTACACTTTTTAAACAAAATCCAGGAGGTGCACCATGCAATATGCTGACAATGGCACAAAAACTAGGTTCTAAAACAGCGTTTATTGGCAAAGTCGGAAAGGATCAATTTGGAATTAGTCTAGGTAATGTTTTAAAAATGCAAAATGTTGATATTTCAGGGCTTATATTTGATGAAGAATACAATACAACATTAGCATTTGTTCATCTGGACGAAGGCGGAGATCGCAGCTTCAGCTTTTATCGTCATGGCTGCGCAGATGTTATGCTTGAGAAGCGGGAAGTGAATTATACTCTGTTAGATAAGACAAAAGCATTTCATTTTGGCTCCCTTTCATTTACAAATGAGCCTATCAGGGCTACTGTTTTAGATATGCTTGAATATGCTAAGGAAAAAGGCAAACTCATTACCTATGACCCAAATTATAGGCCGGCGCTATGGTCATCTGAGGCAGTAGCTTTAGATGGCATGAGAGCAGGGCTAAAGTATGTTGATATTATTAAAGTGTCCCAAGAAGAGGCGCTGTTGCTGACAGGTGAAAATGATATTTATAAATCCGCAGAAAGACTGTATGAAGAAGGAATTCAGCTTGTATGTGTGACACTTGGGGAGGGCGGTTCGTTCTATTATCATAATAGCGGACAGGGAGTAATAAAAGGATATAAAAGCAAGGTTGTTGATACTACCGGAGCGGGAGATTGCTTCTTTGGTGCAACGATACATCAAATTTTGCAAAAAAATTGTAATGTGAATGAACTCACAGTTAAAGAGTTGAGCGAGATTTTTTCCTTTTCAAATGCGGCGGCTTCATTATGCATTGAAAACCTTGGCGGAATTCCTTCCATTCCATCTAAAGAAGATATTTTAAAAAGAATGTAACATAATGATATGTTGGAAAAGCTGCATCGTTTCGCAGGTAAAACTTAGGTACAGCCATACAGTTTGTTAATCTAACCAGTACAAATAGGGGGGACTGTATATACAGTGTTATGATTGCTGATGATGAGTCTAAAGTATCTCAACTTATTATGTGATAACAGCTATTATGCCTGGAGTTAAATTGGTACATACAGTCATTTAAAGGCATAAGATAAAGCAAAAAGCTATTTGATTATATTTATATTCAAATACTTAAATTGTTAAAAGAAAGGAGGAGATACCGTGAGCAATATAGCCTTGCAAATACAGCGTTTAACTGCTGGAAGCATAGCCTCAGGAGCAAGTGTTATTTTTGATACGATAATATATGCGGCAGGAAATATTAGCTATAATGCATTAACTGGAGTAATAACTTTTAATGAGGCGGGAAGATATGTTCTAGACTGGTGGGTAGCAACTCAAACAGCTACAAGCACACATTCAGTTGTTTTTGCAATTACATCCTCACAAGGAGATGTTCTGGAAGGGAATTCGCCTGCTAAAACAGGAGAAGTTGTTGGAGTAGGTATCATTGATGTCATAGCAGCGCCTGTAACAGCATCATTAAGTTTTACAAGCCTTGGCAATGTCTTTTTTTCTTCCACGGTGCCAGTAAAAGCAACCTTAGTAATAATAGAAGATGATATTGGTGCAACGGGTGCAACGGGTGCTACCGGAGCCACAGGTCCATCGGGAGGAGCCACAGGAGCAACAGGGGCAACGGGAGATACAGGAGCAACAGGGGCAACGGGAGATACAGGAGCAACAGGAGCCACGGGAGATACAGGGGCAACGGGAGATACAGGAGCAACAGGAGCAACAGGTACGGTTGAACCTAATCCATTTGAAGTGTATGTTCAAGCAGGGGCAGTTGGTGGAGATGGTACACAGGCTAGTCCATTTGGAACGATACAACAAGGTGTGGCAGCTGTATCTCCAACAGGGACTGTTCATATACTAGGTGGAACTTATCCGGTTACTTCGCAAATAGCAATTAACAAAGCAGGAGTAACATTAAAAGGATATCCTAATACACTAGTAGAATTGCAAGCTGCGGTAATTCTTTTTCTTATTACTGGAAGTGGTATAACAATAGATGGATTAACAATTACCAGTAATAATCCCTATGCAGTTGAGTTTATTCAGCTCGCTGGAACAAATCATAAACTTGTTAACAATGTCATTTATGGACCGCCTCAAGCAGGGCCATCAACAGATTGGGTAGTAAATCGTGGATTTTTAACCCAATCAAATGTGATAAATCTAATCGTGCAGGATAATATTTTTTATTTTCTCAGGCAACCTGCTTATTTAAATCCAAATTCAACCGGTCATATTGTGAATAATGTAGTTTATAATACGCGTGGATTTGTTGTAGATAGAGCCATCTTTATCTTTTCAGGCAACTCATGGGGGATTCCGGAGAATGCCGTAGATATTGCATTGCTGCTTGGTACAATAACAGGTCCTCCGTACGACCCTTTAACTGATCTAGCTGTCAATAATAGTGAGGCTTCAATCAGCGACCAAAGATAGAAACGGAAGAGCCTTAAAGTAAAGTTGTTAAGGCATTGTATGTTGTATAAATTAAGCGCCTTTGATAAATATAGTATTATCAGAGATGCTTTTTTTATTGCGTTTCGACTGTATAAAAATTATTGTATAGATAAGTTGAATTAAGTTATACTGCTTATAAAGGTTGCGAAAGGAAGATGCTAATGAGCATAGGATATGCATGCATGGCGATTGGAGTGCCACACACTTGCTTGAAAAGTTGCAGACTTAGAAATGCAAGTGTGATCAAATTGTTAGAAATAATCGCCTACAATTTGAATTCTCTTGAAAATCTCATTGATTATAATATTAAAAATAAAGTAAAGCTCTTTAGGATTAGCTCTGATTTAATCCCGTTTGGCTCAAACGCTGTAAATAACGTCCCTTGGTGGGCTATATATAGTTCTCAACTTTTAAGTATAGGTGAAAAAATACAAAAGAGCGGCATGAGAGTCTCCATGCATCCTGGACAGTATACTGTATTAAGCTCACCCAAAATAGAAGTTATATCTAGGGCAATTGAAGATTTGAACTATCATGTCAAAGTATTGGATAGCCTTGGTTTGGGAGCTGAACACAAAATTGTGTTGCATATAGGAGGTATCTATAATGATAAAAAGCAGGCCAGTAAGAGGTTTATAGAGAACTATCACAGGCTGGACACAGGGGTGAAACAACGGCTTGTTCTGGAGAATGATGATAAATCCTATCATATAAGTGATGTATTGGAAATAGGAATGATTCTAAATACACCTGTGATTTTCGATAATCTGCATAATAAAATTAATCCCAGTGACAAACAAATAGATGATTTCTATTGGATTAGCGAGTGCAGAAAGACATGGAAGGAAAAAGATGGCTACCAAAAAATTCATTATTCACAACAGAATCCCGTTAAAAAGCTTGGATCACATTCTGAAAGTATATTGATCGATGAATTTCTAAGCTTTTATCAAAGGCTAGAAAGGGAAGATATTGATATTATGCTTGAAGTAAAGGACAAAAACCTTTCGGCAATCAAATGCATCAATTGTACATCAGTTGATAAAAATATCAAAGCACTTGAGCTTGAATGGAGCAAGTATAAATATTCAGTTTTAGAAAAGTCCCCTACAGGTTATATAGAAATTCAAAAATTACTTCAAAATAAGTATGAGTACCCTGCTATTTCTTTTTATACTATACTTGAAGGAGCATTGCAAAAGAAGAGCACTATAGAAAATTCTATCAACGCTTCCCAGTATATCTGGAGTTTTTTTGAAGACATAGCATCAGATAAGGAAAGGAACAGGTTTTTTAAGAATATTGGCGCATATCAAAAGGGAGAAATATCAATGAAAGCAATAAAAAATATCTTATGGAAAATGGCTGTTCAATATAATCAATTATATCTTTTAGACTCTTATTATTTTGTAATTTAAAAGTCTAAATGAGAAAAGCTAAAATGATGGTTGCAAAAGGCTGTAATTTGCTTTTATATATCTAGCATATACACTTGAAAGTTACTATAATAAACTTCTAAATTTATGGAGGATAAAAGCATGGAATCTCAAAATACAAATAAACGTCGTAAGCGAGTTAAACTAATTTTTAATCCTAGTTCAGGAGCAAATGAAGAATCTCCTGTACAGCTTATGGATGTGATTAAAGAAATGCAGGCTTGGAAGTTGGTACCTGAGCCTTACTTGATAGAGCCAGACTCTGATTTGAAAGAAGTGGTAGCAGATGCCATTGCACAAGGAATGAATATGATTGTTGTTTGTGGCGGAGATGGGACAATTTCCGCTGTCGCTAGAGCGATGATAGGTACAAAAGCTACTCTTGGAATTATCCCAACTGGCACTCAAAACAATGTGGCTCTCAGTTTAGGGATCCCTACAGATATTCCGGCAGCAATTGCTATTCTACGAGGAGGAAAACGTAATAAAATAGATATGGGTATGGTTCATTGTGGCGGCATTAGCACCCCTTTTATAGAAATTTGCTCCGTAGGATTATTTTCAACACTTTTTCCATCTGGAGATGATATACAGCATGGTGATATATCACGTGTAGGTGATTTTTTGGAAACATTAACTATTTCGCCACCATCAGAGATACAACTTTTCTTAGATGATAAGCAAGAAATTCGAAAGATGGGGCATGTAGTATTGATTTCTAACATGCCCTATGTTGGTCGCCATTATCAAGTTGGTTCCGAAAACTCCTTTGGTGATGGATTATTAGATGTATTATTTTTTGCCAATTTATCAAAACTTGATTTGATTGGATATGCGCTAAAAGGGGCAGGAACAAATACAATAGAGGATCCTCGCATTCAACACTTTCGTGTACGCAAAGTAGCTATTGATACGCAACCTGCCATGTCAGTTATGGCAGATGGAATTATACTAGGAGAAGGTTCAGTGCAGATTGAAGTACAGCGGCATGCGATAACTGTAATGAGAGAAAAGACAGCTTCCAATATATAAGGGAGATGAAGATATTATCATATTTAGAGCTAGGTAGTTTATACAAAGGGGAAGAAGTATATCAAAAGGTTAACACAGAGTATGAAAATAAGAATAAAGATCGATAGAGGAGCAAATGAAGGGTGGTTATCAATTATGTAATGAATAATTGATAACCACCTTTTTACATAATGATAATAGTTGGCTAAGAAAGGCATATAGTATGAATACTTATTTTCAAATTAAAGTAATTAATTACATTAAATAGTAGTACTTTCAGAAATATCTTGACGTGGTAATAAAATACAGGTATAATAAATTATTAGCACTCATGTCATTCGAGTGCTAATAATTTCAAAAATATTTTATAATATAAAAGTTATTGCTGAAATTGAGTAGTAAAAAATAAGAGCTACTCTTACTTATAAAAATTAGGAGGAGATAATAAAATGGAAAAACGTGATTTGTATTTAGAAAAAATGAGTGCTCAAGTAGATCAATATGGTGCTAAATTAGCAGAGTTGCGTGGCAAAGCTGCTGAGGCAAATGCTGATATGAAATTGGAATATCTTAATCAAGTGGAGAAGCTTGAGGGTAAAAGAGATGGACTAAAGGAAAAATATGAAGAACTGAAAAAAGCTAGCGGAAATTCTTGGGAAGACATGAAAGAAGGAACTGAGAATGCTTGGAATGAGTTTAAGGAAGCTGTTTCGAAAGCAACAGAGCATTTTAAATAAATCTTACAGATTAAAAGATAACGGTTTAAAAGGAGAATGTTTATGGAAGAAATTATTTTAGAAGCAATAGAAAGAGCAAAACAACCTGGAAAATTTAAAGAAACTGAATTTGTACCTGGTATTATTTATGGAGATAGTGTTGATGGAGCAACTTCTGTAAAATTTGATGCACTGGCTCTAAAAAAAATTCTTGCGAATCATGGTTCTAATGCAAAAGTGTGGATTAAATATAAAGATAGTAAAAAATTTGGTTTTATCAAGGAAGTACAAAAACATCCAGTCTCAGGGAGTGTTATACATGTTGATGTGCAGATGGTATCAAAAGATCATGAGATAAAATTACAGATTCCCATTGCTTTTAGAGGTGAAGAAGATTTGAGAAATAGACAACTGCAGCTACAGGTATATAAATCAGAAATAACTGTTTTTGGAAAGATGTCTTTGATGTCTGACCTGATATATGTAGATATATCAGAAAAGAAGCTGGGTGACACAATTACTTTGAGGGATCTTGATTTGAATAAGCAAATAAATGTGGGTGAAAAAGAAGATGTAGTCTATGGAATGATAATTAGCTTGAATACTCAGACTGCTGATGCAGCTGTGGAAGCTGAAACAGAGCAGAAAAGCTAAAATGCAACAGCATATATTCTGCTAATGAAAAAACTTGAAATTCAAAATATAAAATGAACTGTGATCCAAAACATGGTTACAGTTCATTTTATATCTCTATGATAGTTTGGCTTTAGAGCTTGTGTAAATAATATAATAAGTAGAGGGGGAAGAAATATGTTATCAACAATTGCTATTATACTTATAGTCCTGTGGCTTCTTGGAATGGTTACTGCTCATACAATAGGTGGATTTATCCATATTCTTTTGGTAATTGCAG
Organism: Lutispora sp.; assembly: GCA_030834765.1. Classification (GTDB taxonomy): domain Bacteria; phylum Bacillota; class Clostridia; order Lutisporales; family Lutisporaceae; genus JAUQXG01. The sequence goes on along the minus strand of JAUQXG010000258.1, from coordinate 2,334 downwards.
TTATTATGTTTTTATTAAGAGTAATCAAAGGAAATAGATAGTTTAACCAATGGATATCACGTTTGGGGGGAAGTAAATGGAAGAAAATAAAGTTTACAGTTCACGACAGAATAATTTGAAATATAGAAAGATAGTGTATTATATACTGGGCATTTTTGAAGTCATTTTTGCCTTTCGACTTATTTTCAAGCTCCTTGGAGCTAATCCCGGAAGCATTTTTGTATCATTTATCTACAATATCTCAGGAGCTTTCTTGGCTCCTTTCAGTGGTATTTTTAGATCTGCTGTAAGCAAAGGAATTGAAACAAAGTCAGTTTTAGAGCCTACCACTATTATAGCCATGATTGTTTATGCACTTATTGCATATGGAATAGTAAGGCTAATTGAGATATATCAAACCCCTAAGAATAAAAAAATATAATGAGTCTGAAATCAGGAGGGTATATTTTTATGCCTCCTGGTTTTATTTTATATTATCTTAAATAAAAGGGTTTATAAGTAAAAAAAGGGATATATTAAAAAGAGATAAAAATCTAAAAAGTTAGGGAAAAAAATAATTGACAAAGGTCATTAGACTTAAGAAGGAGTTAATATACTAATGGATAAAAAAAGAGTGTTAGTTGGCAGTCCTGTATATCAAAAACCAAAAATATTAGATGCATTTTTAAAGTCCCTAAAAAAGCTGAATAGACATACTGTTTCTATAGATTACATGTTTGTTGATGACAATATGGATGAAAACTCAAGTCAGCTATTGGCTGAGTTTAAAAGAGAAGAATCAGCAGTTATTATTGTTGCTGGTAAAGAGCAAGGAGTATATCTATGTAATGATGATTCTCATCATTGGGACGATAGCTTAATGATGAAAGTAGCAAATTACAAAAACTCTATAATTCATTATGCAATAGAAAATAATTATGATTATTTGTTTTTTGCAGACTCCGATTTGGTTTTGTACCCTAATTTGATTGAGCATTTAAAGACTGCAAATAAGGATATCATCTCTGAGATATTTTGGAGCCAGTGGCATAATGATAGACCTTTCGAACCAAATGTTTGGTTGTTTGACGAATATGATTTAGTCCCTAAGAGATTAGGTGAAAAACTTAGTGAAAAAGAAATGGATATACGTCAAATCAAATTTTTGAACCAGCTTAAAATCCCTGGATTATATGAAGTGGGTGGATTAGGAGCATGTACATTGATTCATAGAGCTGCATTGATAAAAGGTGTTAATTTTGAACCTATTAAAAACTTAACCATACATGGAGAGGATAGATTTTTCTGCATTCGCGCAGCCGTCCTTGGTATCGATCTTTTCGTTGATACCCATTATCCTGCCTACCATATTTATAGAGAGCAAGACTTAGATGGTGTGCAAGATTATATAAAAGGCTGTGAAGCAGAATCTGCCTTTGTACGTCAATATAAAAAACAGGGAAATAAAATTACTCTTTCTATGATAGTCAAAAATGAAGAAGGTCGCTATTTAAGCCAGATGCTAAATAGCTTAAAAGGGCACATTGATGGGGCAGTTATTATTGATGATGGAAGTTGTGACAATACAGTAAATATATGCAGAGAAATATTAAAAGATATTCCTTTACATATTATACAAAATGATAAATCTATGTTTGAAAGTGAAGTTGATCTTAGAAAAAGGCAATGGGATGAAACCATCAAAACAAACCCAGATTGGATATTAAACCTAGATGCAGATGAAATATTGGAAGAAGATTTTTGGAATAATGTGCAAAATCTTATAAATGATAAGAATTACGATTTTTATTGCTTTAGGCTATATGATATGTGGAATAAAACCCATTACCGAGAAGATAAATACTGGAATGCACATAGTATTTATAGACCATTCTTAATGAGATACCAGCCTAATTTCAATTATATATGGAATGAGATACCTCAGCATTGCGGAAGGTTTCCAATGAACACATTCTCCTTCCCAAGGGCTATATCTAAATTTAGAGTGAAGCATTTAGGATGGGCAACACAAGAAGATAGAGAAGAAAAATATAAAAGGTATCAGCTATTGGATCCTGATGCGGTATATGGAGTTAGGGAACAATATGATTCCATTATGGATACTAACCCTAATTTAATAAAGTGGGAAGTGACTGAAATCATATGAAAATTGAAAGAAAGAAGATAAATGTTGGCGTTGGCTTTGTAACAGGACGTAAAAATTTTAAAAACGTAGTAAAAACATATGTGGATAACTGGAATGAATCTGGACTTGTGGATAATAATAAATATGCACTTCACCTATTTGTCGCTTATGATTTAAAGTATACAAGTACAAAAGTGAGCGATTATAAA
>JAUQXG010000257.1 GCA_030834765.1 Lutispora sp. | reverse complement strand
GGATAACAAGGGAGGTTTTGGTATAAATATTATAATAATTGGGCCAAGAGGAAAAATGGGAAAATTAATAACTAAAATTGCTGCAGGCAGACCGGATATGGCAATCATAGCAGGGATAGGTCCTAAGGGAAGAGATTATATAGGAAAAGATATAGGAGCTGTGGCTGCTATAGGAGAAAACATAGGAGCAATCGTTGCAGATGATTTAGAAAATGAAGTCCAGAATTGTGATGTCATCATAGACTATTCAACTGTAGATTACTCCATGGAGATTATGGAGATTGCTCTGAAATACAGAAAGTCAGTAGTTTGTGGTACCACAGGCTTCTCACAGCAGCAAATGGGTAGAATAAAGGAAATATCAAGATCTATACCAATTGTTTATGCCGCCAATACTTCACGAGTGGTAAATCTAATGTATAAGCTTTTAGAAGTAGCTGCAAAGGCAATAGGAGATGTATCAGATATAGAAATTATCGAAATGCATGATAGAAATAAAAAGGATGCGCCTAGTGGAACCTCTCAGGAGATGGGACATATAATTGCAGAAGCCTTAGAAGAAAATCTTGAGGATATAGCTGTATGGGGAAGATCAGGAAAAGGTGAGAGGATACCGGGTACTATTGGCTATCATTCTATTAGATCAGGAGATATTTCAAGCAGTCATACAGTAATGTTTGGGTTAATGGGAGAGCGACTTGAAATAACCCATCATGCACATAATTGGGAATGTTTTGCCCAAGGAGCATGTGAGGCTGCCGCATTTTTAAAAGGTAAGGTATCAGGATTGTATACAGTAAAAGATGTATTGAATATTTGATGAAATAAGGCTTACTATAAAAATAGATATTTAATGAGGTATTGATATGTCAAGGCATATTTATACATATATAAAATATGACACAAGGGGTGAAAATATGAAAGCAAAATTGATAATTCTAATTACAATAGTGATGAGTTTAGTCTTTACAGGAGCTTGTGCATTGGTTTATTTTACTTCAACTGCTTCATTAAATACTGTGGCTTCCCAGTATATAAGTTCTGCCCAAGAGCTGGACAATCTATTGGGTCAATTCAATACAGCCTTTATTAAAGATTTGCTTTTGATCATAATAGGATGTACTTTGATTGCGGTAGCTGCAATCATTGCTATTTTATTTATGACAATATTAAAACCGATAAGTAAATTTCAAAACATCGTATCAGAGATTTCAGAAGGTCAGTTAACGTTGAGAGCCAAGGGCAATTGGCTTACAAATGAAATAGCCGCCAGTGTAAATAAATTAACTTATAGTAACAAGAAGGTAATATGTGAAGTAGCCGAGATTGCTGAAAAAAATAAGGATTTATCTATTCAGCTAAAAAGAAATATTGAGCAAAATGAGAGTGCATCTATTGCAGTATCACAGGCGATTACTCATATCGCAGAAGGTTCCAGCATTCAATCTGAAATGGCAGTAACTACGAAAGAAAATACTCGAAAAATGGTGGGAAATTCTGAGAAGATAACAGGATATGCCAAGAATACGCAAAATATTGCCGGGGAAATGATAAGAGTTATAGAAAATAACAACATAACCATGAATGCCCTTGTGGATAAAATGGAGAATACAGCAAAAACCAGTGAGAAGCTAGCCGAGGATATTGGATTGCTAGAGAAGGATGCTTCAAAGATTAACAATATAGTTGGTGTTGTTACAGAAATAAGTGACAGGACGAATATGCTAGCCCTAAATGCAGCTATTGAAGCAGCAAGAGCGGGAGAAGCTGGTAAAGGGTTTGCTGTAGTTGCTGATGAAGTCAGAAAGCTAGCTGAGCAATCTGCAAATTCTGCAGGAGAAATAAGAAAACTTACAGAGATGATTATAGGAAGAATAAATAGTATATCAGATCAGACAAAAATTGAGGCCGAAAAGATTGCTCAAGAAGCCATATATGCTGATAAAACAAGAGAATCAATGAAAAATATTATTGATTCCTCTAAATCTACTTATGATGCAGTAAAAGGGATTATGAAGCTTACAGATGAATCAAACAAAATGGCTGAAGATGTAGATAAAATGATGGAGCAAATCAGCTTCACAACACAAGAAACAGCAGCGGGAACAGAAGAAGTATCTGCATCGGCAGAACAGCAGTCAGCATCATTGCAAGAACTGACTGCAATGGCAAACAATATGAGTGAAACAGCTTATGAAGTAGATAATTATCTGAATAGCTTCATAAGTAAAATAAATATTGGTGATTCTGAAAAGTCAATGATAGAGGAAGGCTTTAAGCTATTAAAAGAGATCCCAAATAATATAAGCTCCAGCTCCTCTTCTATGGAAAATGCATCAGCTATATTAAAAGATATAAGAAATAAACATCAGCAATTTGAATATATAGGAGTCTTGAATTTTGAGGGTGATATGGTATCAGCTACTGAAGCAATTGATAGAGCCCATAATAATTATTCTCACAGACCATATTTTAAAGAAGCATTGCAAGGCAAAGAATATTATTCTCAACCATATATATCAAATGTTTCATTTAATTATTGTATCGCATTGGCAGTACCATTTAAGGATAAGGCAGGAAACATAGCAGGTGTCTCTATGGCAGATTTGTGTATAGAAAAGTAGATAGTGGAAATAGAAAAGCCACATGGAATATTCCATGTGGCTTTTTACTTTTTAAGGGATTTATATTATAGTATACTGATATTTCTTTTTGTTAGAATACACCTAATGCATTTAAGAAAACTGCTATAACTGCTACGGGAGCAACATATTTAATCATGATTGTAAAGACTCCTCGTAGTTTGAATGGAAGCTTACCACCATTTGAAATTTCATCAATAGCTTTATCAATACCCCATACATAGCCTATGAAGATACACATTAGCAATCCGCCAACAGGTAGCATGATGTCTGATGCGAATCCTAGGAAGTCAAAGAAATTCTTTCCTAGGATTTTGAAGCTTCCCCATACACCCATAGATAAGGATGCTGGTATACCTATTAAGAACATAATTCCAGACAGAGTGATAACAGATTTACTTCTGCCCCATTTGTGCTGATCTTGCATATAAGCAACTGTAACTTCAAGAAGGGATATGGATGAAGTTAATGCTGCGAATAATACAAGTACGAAGAAAATGAAACCAAAGAAAGTACCGAATGGCATTTGTGCAAATACTTGAGGTAAAGTAACGAACATTAGTCCAGGACCTGCTCCAGGTTCAAAACCAAATGCAAATACTGCTGGAAGTATAGCAAAACCTGCTAATAATGCAACTAAAGTATCTAGGAAAGGTACGATCATAGAATTTTTTGCAAGGTTTTCTTCTTTGCCTAGATAACTTCCGTAAGTAATAATACAACCCATACCAAGGCTAAGAGAGAAGAAAACTTGGCCTAATGCAGCGATTACCGCTCCTGCAGTTAGTTTCGAAAAATCAGGAGTTAAATAAAATGCGATACCTGCTGCTGCGCCTGGCAATGTTACGGATCTAATACAAATGATAACAAGTATTACAAACAATGCTGGCATCATAAACTTACAAGCTTTCTCAATACCACCGCCTATGCCTTTAAAAACGATGACGGCAGTCATAGCCATAAATATTAAGTGCCAAAATATAGGTAATATAGGGTTGGATATGAAGCTACCAAAATACGCTGCTGAATCTGCAGGTATTCCGCCTATAACTGTCTTGAACATATAATTGAGAACCCAACCACCAACTACACTGTAGAAAGATAGAATAACGAATCCTGCAAGAACGCCCAAGCCGCCAACAAATGCCCATTTTTTACTAATTTTTTGATAAGCATTAAATGAACTTAGTTGAGTGTGTCTGCCTATAGCCATTTCACCAAGCATAATAGTAAAACCGATAAATAAAACAATTAATAAATAAATTAGTACGAAGGCTCCGCCACCATTTTTACCAGCTAAATACGGAAATTTCCAAAGGTTACCTAATCCAACAGCAGAACCAGCTGCTGCCATGATGAAACCAAAGTTTGAACCCCATTGAGCTCTTTTTTCAGTCATGAATAAACCACCCTTTCATAATAGATTTTATGATACCCTCTCCCTTAAAAATAAAATAAATAATATTTTTATGATTCAATAAATATTCTATATTTTTTATATTATATAACTTTTGTAAGCAAAAAGAAAGCAATTTACAAAAGTTAAAAAAATAACAATCTCTGGATAATTTTCATAAAATTATTAAAAATGTTTACTATATTGATAAAACTAAATTATAATAAGAGTATATGATGAAAAGAATTTAAAATTCATATAAAATGGAGGAATTATCATGAGAGAAAGTATTATCAGAGATATAAATTTGGCAGAATCAGGTCATAGAAAAATTCAATGGGTAAAACAAAATATGCCTGTGCTTTCAGAAATAGAAAGACAATTTGCAGTAGAAAAGCCTTTTGAAGGGAAAAGGATTGTTATGTCAATACACATGGAAGCAAAGACAGCATACCTTGCTAAGGTGATGAAGTCAGGAGGAGCTGAAGTATCTATAACAGGAAGCAATCCGCTTTCTACACAGGACGATGTTGCTGCAGCTTTAGTCGAAGATGGCATAAATGTATATGCATGGTATAAGTCAACAGATAGAGAATATATGGAGCATCTGAATGCTGCCCTAGATATTGCACCTCATATAGTCATTGATGATGGAGGGGACTTACTGCATTTGCTTCATGGTGAGAGAATAGACCTTTTGCCAAATGTAATAGGCGGCTGTGAGGAAACAACTACAGGAGTACTAAGACTTAGGGCAAGGGAAAGAGAGGGACAATTGAAATTTCCAATGCTTTCAGTAAATGATGCTTATTGCAAATATCTATTTGATAATAGATATGGAACAGGGCAATCCGTTTGGGATGGAATTATGAGAACAACAAACTTAATTGTTGCAGGCAAAAATGCAGTGGTTGTTGGTTATGGATGGTGTGGGAAAGGTGTGGCGATGAAAGGGAAAGGCCTTGGGGCAAATGTAATTGTTTGCGAAATAGATCCTATAAAAGCAATAGAAGCGCATATGGATGGTTTTAGAGTAATGCCTATGAGTGAGGCTGCATCCATTGGTGATTTTTTTATAACTGTAACTGGATGCAAAAAAGTAATATCAGAGACACATTATAAACTGATGAAAAACGGAGCAATACTGGCAAATGCTGGTCACTTCGATGTAGAGATATGGAAGCCGGACCTAGAAAAGCTAAGCAGCGAAATGCGTGTTATGAGAAATAATATTATGGGCTATGTGCAGCCAGATGGAAGGATTATTAACGTACTTGCCGAAGGAAG
>JAUQXG010000256.1 GCA_030834765.1 Lutispora sp. | reverse complement strand
CTTTGATAAAGTGGCTAGAGCCATAGGACTGGGCTATCCGGGAGGTCCGTTGGTTGATAAACTGGCAAGAGAAGGCAACAGAGCGGCTATAGATTTTCCTAGAGCTTATCTTCAAGGAACTTACGATTTTAGCTTTAGTGGCATAAAATCATCGGTATTGAATTATTTAAACTCAGCCAAGATGAAGGATGAACCAATCAACGCTGCCGATATTGCGGCCAGCTTCCAAGAATCTGTGGTTGCAGTATTATCAGATAAGCTTGTGTCAGCAGCTTTAGAAAAGAAATCGAAATATGCTGCTTTGGCTGGAGGCGTGGCATCCAATAGCAGATTAAGAGAGGTTTTAAAAGAAAAAGGGGAAAGCAAAGGACTCAAAGTTATTTATCCATCCCCGGTACTTTGTACAGATAATGCAGCGATGATAGGCTGTGCAGCATATTATCAATATATAAGGGGAGAGGTATCAGACTATACCTTAAATGCTATGCCTAATTTATCTATATGAAAAAGGCAACCATGCAAATGCTGCTTCAAGTTGCCAGCAGCTATAATATTTTAATCATAAGCACAAGATGCGCCACCTCTTGTGTTTTTTGCAGCCATCACCAAAACCCGCCTAAGGTAGAAGCTTTTTATGTGGAGGATATAAATGAGGAAGAAGCAGATACTTTAATAGAGTTTTTAGACTCCAATAAAGATATTGTCATAGGAGAATCTGCAACAAGGATTTGTGAAGGAGAGCCTTTTCTTCATAAAGATATCATGAATATATTAAGAAAAATAAGAAAAAAGCATGATAAAACCAAAATAAAAATTACCACAAGTGCAGTACCGTTAACAGAAGCGATGATCATAGATATGAAATCCTTTGGAAATATTGAATTAAATGTTTCTTTAAACAGCTCCACGATAGAAGGCAGAAAAATCATATATAGAGGCAGAGCCTTAGAAGAAGCCATCGATGCTATTAAGCTATTGAATAAATATAAGATACATTATAATGGAAGCATCGTAGCCATGCCTCACTTAGTAGGCTGGGAGGATATTGAGGCGACAGCTTTATTTCTAGCCCAACAAAATGCTATAACCATACGAATATTTATGCCAGGCTATACAAAATACACCACAGGGGAAGTACCTCCTGAAAATATAATCTATGAACTAAATGCATTTGGAGAAAAAATAAGAAAACATATAGATATTCCAATCACAATAGAACCTCCTTTAATAAAAGATCTGAATGCTGTTGTAGAAGGTGTTATAAAAGATTCTCCTGGGTTTGAAGCTGGTCTGAAAAGCGGAGATGTAATCATGACAGTAAATGGAGAAGCAGTGCTATCCAGAGTAGATGCATTTAACAAAATATACGCAGCTGGCAATCCGGATATAACCTATCATAGGGAAGGTGAGGAGTATATAGGGACTATCAGAAAAGGAAAAAAGACCTCATCAGGTTTAGTGTTAAATTATGATATACATCCTCGTGCTGTTTCCAGTATAAAAAGGACGATCAATAAATATAAAGATCAGAAGTGCATCATACTTACGTCGGAGCTTGCTTATGAGATAATAAGAAGCGCCATAGGATCAGCTTATGATGTTGAGATACAAAAGGTAAAAAACAAAACTTTTGGCGGCAATATCCTATGTGCAGGCCTTTTAACAGTACAAGATATTGTGGATCAATTGGACATCTTAGCGGAAAAGCCTGATGTGGCTATTTTGCCTTCAGTTATGTTTGATGAAAATGGCAGAGATCTTTTTGGAGAAAATTATATGGATATATATACTGATAAGTGTATAAAAATAGATATAATATAAATGGCTAATGAATGAAGCTCTGAGGGAAGCTGCATAATTGTTATAAAAATATCGATAAAATGAATAATATGATATGATTTTGCAATAAGACCCGATTTGGGTTTTATTTTTTTATATAATTCCATAAATTAGAGGCGAAAAAATGTATAAATATTATAGAAATGTATTGACTATTGCAAAACTACTTTGTATAATTGTATACAATAATACAGATATACAGAAATGCGAAATGAGTTTATAACGACTGTGGCAAAATGCCACACAAATGTTTCATAGTGTCCTATGGACACTTTAGAAATTCCTATTTGATACCTCTGCCATTTCGGCAGAGGATTTAGAATAGAATATTCTTTTATAATAGTGGAAGGAGTATTGCAATGGGAGATATCAAAATAGTAGATGTAACCTTAAGAGATGGAGAGCAAACTGCGGGAGTAGTATTTGCAAATAAAGAAAAAATACAAATTGCTAAAATGCTGGATGAATTAGGTGTAGACCAAATAGAAGCAGGAATACCAATCATGGGCGGAGATGAGTTTGAAGCGGTGAAGGCAATTGCCAAGCTAGGGTTAAAAGCTGATATCATCGGCTGGAACAGAGCGGTGATAAAGGATATTGAAGCATCCCTAAAATGCGGAGTAAACGCAGTTGCAATATCCATCTCTACCTCGGATATTCACATACAACACAAGTTGAAAACAACAAGGGAGCGAGTCCTTGAAAACATGGTGAAAGCTGTGAATTTTGCAAAACAAGAAGGCGTATATATCTCGGTAAATGCAGAAGATGCATCCAGAACGGATATGGAATTTATGGTTGAGTTTGCCAAAACTGCCAAGGCAGCCGGCGCTGATAGAATCAGGTATTGTGATACAGTAGGTATCATGGACCCATTTAAGATCATGAATACCATAGCAGCAATAAAGAAAAATGTAGATATTGATATAGAAATGCATACCCATAATGATTTTGGAATGGCAACAGCCAATGCCATAGCAGGGGTTTTAGGCGGGGCAGAATATGTGGGAGCTACAGTCAATGGACTTGGAGAGAGAGCAGGAAATGCAGCCCTTGAGGAAGTAATCATGGGGCTTAAGCATGTGTTAGGCAAAGAAATAAGCCAAGACCCCAAGAAACTCCGTGAACTTTCCTATTATGTAGCAAATGCATCAGGAAGAAAGTTGCCAACTTGGAAGGCTATTGTAGGGGATAATATTTTTGCTCATGAATCAGGAATACATGCAGACGGTGCATTAAAATATCCAAAAACCTATGAGGTGTTTGAACCATCAGAAGTAGGACTTGAAAGAAAAATCGTCATTGGCAAACATTCAGGGACTGCAGCAATCATAAAAAATCTTCAGGACAAAGGCTATGAAATAGATCATGATGTGGCTGAAATTGTGCTTTCAAAGGTGAGGACAGCAGCCATAGAGCTAAAAAGAACGCTAAATGATAGAGAATTGATATATATTTATAACGAATGCTTGAGAGAAAATGGTCTTTTGAAAAGAGAAGCATAGAAAAGAGGTGAAAAGTTGAATATAACAGAGAAGATTTTATCAGCGCATTTGATAAGTGGAAAGCTTATGGCAGGGGAAGAAATAGGAATTAAAATAGACCAGACACTTACCCAGGATTCTACAGGAACAATGGCTTATCTTGAATTTGAAGCCATGGGATTGAAAAAAGTCTGTACAGAGCTTTCTGTATCCTATGTAGATCACAACATGCTGCAACAAAGCTATGAAAATGCAGATGATCACAGATTTATACAGACAGCAGCAAATAAGTTTGGTGCCATATTCTCAAAGCCAGGCAACGGAATATGCCATCAGCTTCATTTAGAAAGATTTGCAAGACCGGGAAAAACCTTGTTAGGCTCTGATAGTCATACGCCAACCTGTGGGGGATTGGGAATGGTGGCTATAGGAGCTGGAGGTATGGATGTAGCTGTAGCTATGGGAGGAGGACCTTATTATTTGACCATGCCTGATATCATCAATATAAGATTTTCAGGGAAGCTCCGTCCATGGGTATCGGCAAAGGACGTGATATTATATATATTAAAGCTACTCACGGTAAAAGGTGGAGTAGGAAAAATATTTGAGTATTCTGGTGAAGGGCTGAAATCTTTATCTGTTACAGATAGAGGAACCATAGCTAATATGGGAGCGGAGCTTGGAGCTACCACCTCGGTTTTCCCCAGTGATGAAAGAACACTAGAGTTTTTAAAGCAGCAAGGCAGAGAAAAGGATTATATTCCTTTAGAAGCAGATAAGGATGCGGTTTATTCAGAAATAATAAACATAGACCTTGAACTCATAGAGCCTATGGTAGCTTTACCTCACAGTCCGGACAATGTCATAGCTGTAAAAGATGCAGTTTATGCAGGAACTGCAAAAAAAGAAATTAAGGTTCATCAAGTGGCAATAGGCAGCTGTACAAACTCTTCTTATACAGATTTGATGAAGGCGGCGCGCCTACTGGAAAACAAAAGAGTTCATCCAGATGTAAGCCTTGTGATTTCTCCCGGCTCAAAGCAGGTTTTATCTGCAATAGCAAGAAATGGTGCTTTAAATATTTTCCTTGATGCAGGGGCTAGAATATTAGAATGTGGCTGTGGACCATGTATCGGCATGGGGCAGGCACCAGAAACAAAAGGAATATCTGTAAGAACCTTTAATAGAAACTTTGAAGGCCGATGTGGTACCAAATCAGCAGGAGTATACTTGGTAAGTCCAGAAACTGCAGCCTGTACAGCGATAGATGGATATTTGAACCATCATATAGATGAGGATGCTTTTATGGACTCCCTAGAATCCTTCCAAGTAAATGACAGCCTATTTATATATCCATCATTGAATCATGAAGGAGAAGAAGCAGAAATCATCAAAGGACCTAATATCAAAGAATTTCCAATAGGACAAAGGCTTGATGAAGATTTGGAAACATCTGTTGTATTAAAGACAGGAGATCATATTACGACGGATCATATTGTGCCATCAGGGGCAGATCTTCTTCCTTTGCGTTCCAATATACCGGAGCTTTCTAAGCACTGTTATAAAAACGTAGATCCTGAATTTGCAAAAAGAGCCAAAGATTCAGCCTCAGGCATCATAATTGGCGGAAGAAATTATGGACAGGGGTCTAGCAGGGAGCATGCAGCATTAGTTCCATTATATTTAGGAATCAAAGCTGTTTTGGCAATATCTTTTGCAAGAATACACCGATCTAATCTGATTAACACTGGAATCATACCATTTGTTTTCGCTTATGCCGAGGACTATGAGTATATAGATGTTTATGATATGATTATGATTGAGAATATAAGAGAACAGATAACAAATGGAGATCTAATAAAAGCGATAAACAAAACAAAAAATAGAGAAGTCATTGTAAAGCTTGAACTTAGTCAAAGAGAAAAAGCAATTATCCTAGCAGGTGGACTTTTGAATGATACGAAAGAAAAGAGAATCAGGTAAAAACGAAATGATTATAAAATAGGAGGGTTTATTATGCATAAAGTTACATTAATTCCTGGAGATGGAATTGGTCCTGAGGTTACGAGTGCCGCGGTAAAAATTGTAGAAGCAGCAGGGGTTGATATCCAATGGGAAACAAAGCTTATGGGCCAATCTGCCCTAGAAAAGTTTGGAGATCCGCTTCCTAAGGATACAATTAGATCCATAGAGTATAACAAAGCTGCCCTAAAGGGTCCTGTAGCTACACAAATAGGAACTGGTTTCAGAAGTGCCAATGTAGCACTGCGCCAAAGCCTTAATTTATACGCAAATATTAGACCTTTTAAGACAATCGAAGGTGTTAAATCTAAATTTGAGAATGTAGATATTGTTTTATTTAGAGAAAACACAGAAGATTTATATCTTGGAATTGAGCATATGGTTGGTAAGGATGCAGCAGAGGGAATCAAGATTATCACAAGAGAAGCCTCTGAGAGAATCGCTTCTATGGCATTCAGTTATGCTGTAAGGGAAAAAAGAAAAAAGGTTACCTGTGTTCATAAAGCTAATATCATGAAGCTTACAGATGGACTTTTCTTATCATCTGTCAGAGATGTTGCAAAGAAATTTCCTGATATAGAATTTGAGGATATTATCGTAGATAATGCATGCATGAAGCTTGTTATGAATCCAGAACAATTTGATGTAATGGTTTTACCTAATCTTTATGGAGACATCGTGTCAGACCTTTGTGCAGGACTCATAGGCGGACTAGGTGTAGCGCAAAGTGTAAACATAGGGGCTGAAGCTGCAGTATTCGAAGCAATACATGGCACTGCTCCAGATATCGTAGGAAAAGGGATAGCAGATCCTACAGCATCTATCTTGTGTGCAGTAGCTATGTTGAAAGAAATAGGAGAAAATGCAGCAGCAGAAAAAATAAATTATGCTGTCCTTAAGGTTATAAGGGAAGGAAAGCATGTGACCGTAGATATAGGTGGTCATGCTACAACTGAGGAGATGACACAAGCTATCATAGATAACCTATAAGCAATCCTAAAGGATGGGTGAGCAGGGATGGAATATTCACTACGCAATAAAATTTTTAACAAAATACGAGAAGATATCATAGAAGGAAGATACAAGGATGGAGAATCTCTAGTAGAAAAAAAGCTGGCAGAGGAGTTTGGCGTTAGCAGAACTCCTATCAGAGAAGTAGTTAGACAGCTTGAACTTGACGGACTTGTAGAAAGCGTGCCAAATCGAGGTGTCTTTGTAATAGGGATTACCCAGGAAGATATAAAGGATATTTATGAAATACGAATATTGGTTGAAGGCTTAGCTGCAAAATGGGCTGCAAAAAGAATAAATGCAGAAGAGTTAAAAGCATTAAACAATGCCTGCGAATTAATGGAGTTTTATACGGCAAAAGGAGATATAGAGCAAATAGCCAGATATAACACAGAATTTCATGAAATCATTTTTGAAGCGGCAAGAAGCAAATTTTTAAAGAAAACCTTAAAAAATATGCAAAGCTATATTCAATGGGCAAGACTGACCTCGCTGAAAACCCAGGGAAGAGCTGAAAAAGCCTTGGCAGAGCATAAGGCCATATTAGAAGCCTTCAGGAATGGAGACTCTTCTCAAGCAGAAATGCGAATCATTGAACATGTAACTAATTCAAGTGAAAATGTATTGAAAATAAAAGACTAAAAAGCTTGCCCCTGTTTTCAAGTGACAGGGGCAAGCTTTTAACCAAATAATTGGCTCAATTCATCCCATTCTTCATATAAATTTTCCAGCTCAATCTTTAAATCCTCAACTTCTTTGGTATATGAGGCACATTTTACATGATCAGAAAAGACTTCTGGTTGTGCCATCAACTCGTTTATTTCTTTTATTCTATTTTCACAACTTTCTATATCAGACTCAATGGTTTCATATCTTTTTTGCTGCTTTTTTAAATTAGCCTTTTCTTCTTTTGCTTTGTGCCAATCTGTCTTTAGTTTTGAAGAGGGCTCATCCATATCTGCTTTTGTTTGCAAATCTGCATTTGCAGCTATAAGAGCATCTTTCTTATTTATATAATAATCATAATTGCCAGGATAAGTGATGCAGCCTTCCTTTGTCAAATCGATTATTTTTGTTGCTACCTTGTTCAGAAAATATCTGTCGTGAGATATCAAAAGCACAGTACCTGAATAATTTTCTAGAGCGGCTTCTAATACTTCCTTTGAAGGTATATCAAGGTGATTGGTAGGCTCATCCATTAAAAGAAAGTTAGAATTAGAAAGCATAAGCTTTAAAAGTGCCAGTCTGCTTCGTTCTCCTCCGCTCAGCTTGAAAACCTCTTTGAATACATCTTCTCCTTCAAATAAAAAGGCGGCTAGCTTTGTCCGTATTTCTGTTTGATTCAGGCTTGTAAACTCATCCCATATCTCATCAATCACAAGACTGTTCATATTCAGATGTTCATGCTCCTGCTCATAATAGCCCGTATAAACCTGAGTTCCAAGCTTGATTTCACCGCTGTCCTGGACGACTCTGCCTAAGATGATCTTCATTAAAGTTGTTTTGCCGATACCATTTGGGCCTAGCAAAGCTACCTTTTCGCCTCTTTTTATTTCGAAGCTTGCATCTGAAAAAAGCTGTCTATCGTAGGCTTTTGCTAAATGATCTACGATCAGTACATCGTTTCCGCTTCTAAACTTTGTATCAAATTTAAACTTTACATTTTTCGGCAAATTTTCAGGCTTATCAATCTTATCTAATCGATCCAATGCCTTTTCTCTGCTTTCCGCCTGGCGTATGCTTTTTTCACGGTTATATTGGCGAAATCTTGCGATGATGGCTTGCTGTCTTTCGATATCCTTTTGCTGAAGCTCGTAATCCTTTAAAAGCTGCTCTCTTGCCTCTTCCTTTCTTTCTACATATTTGCTGTAGTTGCCATTATATTCATTTAATCTTTTATTTTCCATTTCAAAAGTCCTATTTGTCACTACATCTAAGAAATATCTATCATGGGAAATGATTAGAAGAGCACCTTTATAATTTTTTAAAAAGTCTTCAAGCCATTGCACGGATTCAATATCTAAGTAGTTTGTAGGTTCATCAAGCATCAAGATATCATTCTTGGTTAAAAGAATTTTGCCTAAGGCGATTCTGGTTTTTTGACCTCCGCTCAATGTGTTGATAGGCTTGTCATAATCTTCTTGAGAAAACCCAAGGCCTTTGAGTATTCCTCTGATTTGACTTTTGTAGCCAAAACCGTTTTGATCTTCAAATCTATGCTGGAGATCTGAATAAGCCTTTAGCTTGGAGTCCAAAGCTTCACTTTCGCCGTGGCTGCTGAGCTTTGAAATTTCATTTTCCAGAGTTTTAATGCGCTCTTCCATATTGATTAAATGGGTGTAAACCGTTAAAAGCTCATCCCATATTGAATTATCTGATTGGAACTCAAAATCTTGAGACATATAGGCAAGCTTTATATCCTTGCCTACAAATATATCTCCACCATCCCTTTCTATATCTCCTGTAAGTATCTTAAAAAGAGTGGATTTGCCAGCTCCATTGACACCTACTATACCTACTTTATCATTTTCTTGAACCGTAAAGGTAACGCCTTCTATAATTGTATCTATACCATATGATTTTTTTATATCTTTACCTGAAAGAATAATCATTTAAATTAACACCTCATTCATAATCTACTGTACGATATTCATTTTAACAAAAAAACATACAAAAAACACATATTGTATGAAAAATCATGAAAATGTAAATATTAGGTATAATATTGACAAGCAGGAATTCATCATATAAAATAAGTCTATTAAAGATGAGAAGAGGGCAAAAAAATTTTGGGAATATATGTTAATTAAATCACAAAGATTGGAAGTTATAATTTTATTAAGATAGGAGTAGATATTATGGAAAGATTCAGTAGCGTTTCTATGGCTGTAGTAAGACGCTTGCCTAAATATCACAGATACCTTGAGGAGCTTATTAAAAATGATATTAGGAGAGTTTCATCACAAGAGCTAAGCAAAATAACAGGCTTTACAGCTTCACAGATCAGGCAGGATTTAAACTGCTTCGGAGGCTTTGGACAGCAAGGTTATGGATATAACGTAGATGAGCTTCATGATGAGATCGGCAAAATTTTAGGACTGAATAAGCTTTATAATACGGTTATCATTGGAGCAGGTAATTTAGGGCAAGCAATCGCTAATTATAGCTTTTTTGACAAAAGTGGTTTCAAAATGACAGCTATATTTGATGTAAATCCAAAGCTTGTAGGAATGAAAATAAATGATATACCAGTAGTTGATGTGGATGAACTTGAACAATTTATCAACGAACATAATATAGAGATTATTGTGATATGTACACCAAAGAGCCAAGCTCAGAAGGTAGCTGATATTGCTACAAGAACAAATATAAAAGCCATATGGAACTTTGCTCCCACAGATTTAAAGGTGAGAGAAGACATCATCGTAGAAAATGTTCATTTAAGCGAAAGCTTATTTACAATATCCTATCTTTTGAAAGAAAAGGAAGAACAATATAGAAAAAAGAAATAAAGAAAACCTGATATTGACCATTTTAAATGGGCAATGTCAGGTTTTCTTTATAATCAATAGAAAGTTGAAAGTTTTTTATTATACAAAAAAATAAGTTACAGCAAATAATATATAGGTAAATAGCATGATAAGACCTTCCAACCAGGTGGTTTTTCCGTCTTCAAATACATACAAAGATATTCCAAAAGCAAGGACTAGGGCCACGATATGAAATGGAGCGAAAAAGTAATTCATTGGGTTTCCAAAGGCCCAGCTCGATAATAATAATATGGGACCTACGAAAAGAGCGATTTGGGTGGCAGAGCCTACCCCTATCTCTAAAGCCAAATCCATTCTATTTTTGTAGGCCATGATCACAGCTGCTGCATGCTCAGCTACATTACCCACGATAGGTATGATAATAATTCCGATGAAGGTTTCTGGAAAATGATATACCTTAATGACTTCTTCTAATTGTCCTACAAGTATTTCACTTTCATAGCCTACAAATAAAGTGACAACGGAGAGAATCACGCCAGCTTTTAGCAAACTCCATTTAGGGGCTTCAGCCTCCATGTTATCTTCCGAGTCGTCATGGCTTGTAAAAATATTCTTATGAGTATATAAAGAATAAATAAGTCCGCTAATATAAACTAAAAGCATTAAGATTGCAATGGACATGCTCATGGAGTTTAATCTAGTATTTTCATTATGATAGCTGGTATAGAAGAAAGCTGCAGGTATAATTATAGATATCATTGAATAAAAAAGCATAATAAAATTTGATCTTGCAGCAACTTTGTTGAAATTTTGTATGGGATATCTTATTCCTCCCACTAGTACACTAAAACCAAGGACAAATAGAAGATTTCCAAGCATTGAACCTACAAGAGTAGCTTTTACCACATCATATAATCCTGCTTTAATAGCAAAAATACCGATTAAAAGTTCTGGTACATTGCCCATGGTAGCATTTAGAAGGCCGCCGATTTTATCTCCTGTATAATGGGCTACCTGTTCTGTCGCATCGCCGATAATGGCAGCTAAGGGAATAATAGAAATACATGATAAAGAAAAAACAACTAGGGCATTATAATGAATCATGTCAAAATAAATGCTAAAGGGTAATGCAATGAGTAAATACTTTAAATATTTCAATATAAGACTCCTTTCAAATGTGATGCACGTATAATCTAAAAAGGACACAAATTGTATTATACATTATATTATTTAAAGTGGAATAGTTTCGCCAATTAATTTATCGATTTGTAAGTAATAATATAATTAAATAAGTTGTAAAATATAGTTATGTAATTTAAAAAAGATTGTATATAGTGGTATATATTGTACAATTATGAATTGTGAGACAAATCATAGTAAATACCAAATAATAAGAAAGTGCTTAATATAGATGGATAAACAAATAAAATGTCGATATTTGAGGGCTGCAAAATTTGTCTTATATAATATTAATCTATACAATGAGAAAGTATGATATTTTGAAATAGGAGTGTTTACATATGAGCGAATTATTAAACGGTTTTACATCATTGACCTTGGGACAAATAGGTATGTTTGTTATAGCGGGAGTACTGATATATCTTGCCATAGCCAAGGAATATGAACCTGTGCTGCTGATGCCAATTGGCTTTGGCGCAATCTTAGCCAATATACCAAACTCTGGTGCGATTGGAGAACATGGTCCGCTGACAATGCTTTTTAACATTGGTATTTTGACAGAATTATTTCCATTATTAATATTTATTGC